>NZ_JAFGYJ010000009.1:0-189421 GCF_017490805.1 Pseudomonas sp. 43(2021) | reverse complement strand
CCGCTGCTCGAGCACTGCATCAAGACCCCGGGCGTGCACGTGATCGACTGCCCGGTCGATTACAGCGAGAACGACCGCATCCTCAACAGCGAGCTGCGTGAGCGCGCGCTGGCGGTGTAAGGCCTGACAGGTACGGCGCCACCTCAAGGCTGGCGCCGATCCCTTTCAGGTGCGGCCTTGTGTCGCGATGGGCCGCAAAGCGGCCCCAATGACGCTAAGGTCTTATCCCGCACCTGGCCCCACCGGTAATCAAGAATGACCCGCCCGCTGTTTGTTTCCATCGATGGGCCCAAGGGCACCGGCAAAACCACACTTGTGGAAGCCGTTACCAAGGCGCTTAGGGCTGACCACAAGAAAGTGATCCGGCTTTGCGAGAAAAAAAGCGACCCCTACCGGGGGGAAACCATGGCCCTCGTCAACCAACTGGCCAGAAACCCCTCCCGGGACCTGGAGCTGAGGGTATGCGAGCGCTTTGCCGAAAGCCGTGCCTGGATTTCCCGGCACGTGCTCCCCAGGCAGCCAGCGGGCAGTATCATCCTGATCGATCGCTGGTACCCGTCTGATGCCGCATTTCGCCGTACCGTGCCGTTCGACGAGATCCTGCGCCTGAACATCGAGCGATATGTGCAAGTGCCCGATTTGCACGTAGGCGTTGTCACGGCCCCCGACACCTCGTGGGCAAGGGCCGCGGCACGAACGCGTGGGTTGGGCAGTACGGTAATCCATAGCCTGGACGAGCAGGTTGCCTGTACCGAGGCGTTCGAGCGTGCGATTGCGGATTACGGCTGGGTTCTATGCCGTAATGAAGGGGCCATCGAGGATGCAACAAGGCAGGTCGTGGACGAAATCGATAGCGTGCTTCGACCACGTCATCGACCGTGATGCTATCTCCGATGGCACAGTGGAGCAGTGCCGGTTACTGCGTCATGGGCATATCCATCATTGACGACTGCTGATCCATCATCTTCATCATCATGTCCATCATTCCGTGATCCATACCCATGCCACCCTTGGCTCCTGACATTCCCATGCCCGAGCCCATGCAGCCAGCGGCATGGTGCTTGCTCATCATGGCCATGCTTTCCTTCATTGTCTGCATACCCTCGTGCATGGCGGCTTGCCGCTCGGCGGGGGTCTTCGCTGCGGCGGCTTTGTCATGAGCAACCTGCATCTTGTGCATTTGTTCGCTCATCGCCTTGTTCATGGCCGACTCGGAGGGTGTACTGGCGGCTGGCGCGCTGGTAGTGGCATCGCCAGCGTTTTGCTTTTCATCGGCATGCGCCATGAGTGCACTACCGGCCAGAACAACAGCAAGCATCAATTTCAATTGCGATTGCATGGTGAACTCCACGTATCCGGATATAGATGGCGTGCCGCAAAGGCCTTGGTATGCCTGGACGTTTTAAGTGTAGGCAGCCAGTTGGTCGCTGGTTTGACTTGAATCAGGCAAGTGGTCCATCCGGTTCTCACATATTCTGTGCCTCGTCAGTACATAGTCAGCCCAAGCCACATTGTCCCGAGGATGATGATCTGTGCTGGAACGAGATAACGCGCAAACCGGAAACCGCCATTGCTGAGCGCCAGCACACATTTGGTCAGCGTGTTCCCGGTCACGGCCATCATGCCTGGAACCACAACATCGGCTACCTCCAGCCGTCCGGCCTTCACTAGCGAGGCCACCGACGCAGTTGCTGCGTGGGCATCACCCAGCCCGCTGACGAATGCCGCAATGCTGACGCCGTTGTGGCCCAGGTGCTGAAGAAGAAACGCTGAGAACAGGGCGACGCCGGTCAGGGCAAGCGTGATGATCAGTGCGGTCCAGAGACTGAAGGCACCGTTACCCTGATGTGCCGCGGAACCGCCAGAAGCGGCACGCCAAGGTGCCAGCAGTAATATTCCGTAAACCACCGTGACCAATGCGCCAAGCCCGATCGATATCACGAAAGGGCTCAGCAGGTGCCGGTCGATGATAGTCAGCACCAAAGCGAATTGCGTAATGCTGGCAAGGTTGGACAGCACCGCCGCGGCCGCGAAGGATCTGACTGCAAGTTTTTGTTGCCGCGCTTCACGGGCCAGCAGTGCAATGGTGGCCGTGCCTGAGGCAAAGCCTGACGCTATTGCGCTCAAAGGCAAGCCATATCGAGGGCCCATCAGGCGCATGGCGATATGGCCCACTGCACCGACAGCCATCAGCAGGACGACCAACGTGCAGATCGTGCGCGGGTTGAGCACGCTGTAGGGGCCCAGGAACCGGTCCGGCGTCAACGGCAGTACCACGAGTGCAACCGTCAGCAACATCAAGCCATCGCGCAGTTCTTCTTCACTAAGCTGCTGCAGTACGAAGTGATGAAGCTCACGCTGCATGGCCAACAGCACCGTCAGTACCACGCCTACCGCTGTAGCAAGCTCGGGCTCGTTCAGGCTCAGCGCGCCCAGAGTCAGCACCAGCAGCAGAGCGATTTCGCTGGTGACCTCAGGATCTTTGTCGGCATGCTTGCGGTAGTGCATGCAGAGCATCAGTACCAGGCCCAGACTGGCGACCCCGACCAGCATCGGCCCTGCCAGCAACATGCTGACGTAACCCAGCAGGGCGGTGATGGCGAAGGTCCTGAGTCCGGCTGCGGCATGGTCTTCGTTGCGGCCTTTCTTGCGTTCGCGCTCAAGCCCTACCAGCATGCCGATGCCCAGCGCCACGGCGCCGTGTCCGACATTCAGGGTGTCGAGCATGGTGCCTTCAGGCCGCTGCCCCGGCATTCCCTGCACAAGGTCACCAGCGGTTTCAGGTAAATCGGATTTGCCACGCACGATGAAACAGACTGACCAAGAAGCGCGACTTTCAGTTGATCGGGCATTTTCAGGCCTCCTCCGGGCATCGGAGATTGGCAAAGCGCAAACAGCGAATCTTCATGACACCATCGCGCAGATAGCCGGCGCATGCGCTCTTTGTCGCCATGGCGCGCCTGCGAAGCAAGAAATCATTGTCGATATGCCAGTAGCGTGCTCCGTTAGCGGCTAGAAGCCTTGATCCGCATCAAATTCCCGCGCCATCCAGAATGCCGTTTATCTGCGCGGAAGCGGGCAGTTGACAAACATCAAATTTGCAAAAGGTGAGTGGCAGATGCTCCAGGTACGTACCGCAACCGCAGAGGTGTGCCATGGAAAATCCACAAAGACTGCTGCTGTTAGCGTCAGCCCTGATGCGCCGGACTCCGGTCTATGATCGCGCAGCAGCGCTGGCCAAGGCCAAGGGCATGGCGCTGCACATTGTGGCGTTCGATTATCTGGAAGGGCTTGCCACGGCGGGTCTGGTCAATGACCAGGCACTGGCTGTCATGCGCGAAGGCTATGTACAGCAGCACCGTGACTGGCTGGAGTCCCAGGCGCTGTCGATGCGGCGCAATGGTGTCACGGTCACCACGGAAGTGGTGTGGGTGCAGCATCCACTGGACGAGATCCTCGCGCACTTGCGCGAGCAGCCTTTCGCAATGCTGATCAAGGAGCTCGAGCATGAGCCCTGGTGGATGCGCGCCATGTTCACGTCACTGGATGTTCAGCTACTGCGTGATACACGCATCCCGTTGCACCTGGTACACAACGCCAGCCATGCGCTGCCGCGAAAGATCCTTGCAGCCGTGGACCTGTCCAGGCCTGAAGATCAGTATGAGGGCTTCAACGACCAGATCATCAGTGAAGCGCTGAAGTTGGCATTGCAATGCAATGCCCAGATCGAATTGCTATATGCCTATGACCTGGGGTCGATGTATCTGGACGCTGGCGGCAGCCGGGAACACTCGTTCCTGTTCGACTCGAATTCCGCCCGAACCCTTCATGAGGCCCAGAGCGAAGCTTTCCAGTCGCTTGCCGAGCGCAATGGCATCGCCGCCGAACACCGCCACATGCGAATAGGCGATCCAGCCAAGACCCTGGCGGTGTTCATGGATAACAATGATATCGATGTGCTGGTCATGGGCAGTTATCACCACCATGGCATCGGCTGGTTTATCGGCAGCACGGCGGAACGGGTGATGCATCGTCTGTCCAGCAGCGTACTGGTTATTTCACCGGAGCATTCCCAAGGCTGATCTGGCTGTACCTGCTCGGTCACCTGCATGGATCGTGGTCGTGATCCCGGTTGCGCCACCGGAAACCCTGGACGTGATGCACCGCGAAGTGGATGAACTGGTGTGCCCGCTGGTACCGGAGCGGAAATACAGTTTCGTTCCATGACCTTGCACTGACTTGACAGTTGTCAATTGCTCGGCTGGCAGCTGCTTTTCGCTGTCAAACTGAGGAAAAGAACGGTCCGTACAGGCCCTGGCCGCTTGTTGTATTTGCGTGCCTGCGGTATTGACCACAATCAGTCAGCATTTGAGATGGCTCAGAAGGTACTGCAGGGTCTCGCGCTGCCACGGATTATGCGGGCAGCCATTGACCATCAGGTCGTATTCACAGCGATTGGCATAAGCGCTGAGCAGGTGACATTACCCTTCGTCGGTAGCCCGGAAAACACTGAGCGTAGCGGCTAATTTTGAATTAATGGTCGCATGAAAAAAACCTGAGGCGTCACCATGTCAGGCCCTGTAGATATGGGGGCAAGGCCCCATGTGAAGTGCCTTGCGTGTTCGTTGAGCCGCCTTTGCTTGCCCGCTAGCCTCAGTGCTGACGAAGTGGACCAGCTGGAACGTATCGTGCGCCGTAACCGTCCGTTGAAGAAGGGCGCCTATCTGTTCAAGGCCGATGAGCCCATGGAGCATGTATTTGCCCTGCGCTCGGGGGCCATCAAGAACTTCCTGCTTGATGCCGAGGGCAACGAGCGGGTCACTGGCTTCGTCCTGCCGGGTGAGATGCTGGGGCTGGACGCTATCGGTGCGAGTCATTATCGAAGCTACGCGCTGGCGCTTGAAGTTTCTCTGGTCTGCTCCATTCGGCTGGATCAGCTGGTTGATCTGTCAGGGCAGATCCCTGGCTTACGCTACCAGCTACTGCATATGCTGAGCCTGGGCATCCAGGGCAAGGATGAACACCTGCGGTGCTGCCATGGGCGGGCCGATCAACGGTTGTCGATATTCCTGTTGGGTATGTCGGCGCGCTACCATGACCGCGGATTGAGGGCTGATGTTTTCAATCTGCCCATGTCCCGTAGCGATATCGCAAACTACCTGGACCTCACTCAGGAAACCGTCAGCCGGTTGTTCACCCGGTTCATCGAGGCAGGGTTCATGCAATGCGCAGGGCGCGAGGTACGAATTGTCGACCAACAAGGGCTGCTCAACCTCAGCCGGCTGGAGGAACCCATTTAAGCGCCACGAGCACCCTGTCATAGCGCGTTGCACAAGCCCACCCAATGGCGACTGGGTACTCCAGGCAGGGTAGGGCTCATGGTCTGTTCGCAGCCGGATGCGCTGTGGCTGCGATGGAACTTCACGTGTCCGCCAAACGATTGAACCACCGCTATTTGGCTTTCCAGTACTTCTGCATTTCCAGGAACAGGAACGAAGCTGTCCAGGTGATCAGCACCAGGCCGGTCAATGCCTGCAGGCCAGTGAGGTATTTGAGGTGCCCGGTAGGGGCGATGTCGCCGAAGCCGATGGTGGTGTAGGTGGTGAAGGAAAAGTACACGCAATCCAGGAAGCTGCCATCGAAATTGCCACTGAGCGTGCCCCAGCCATCAGCGTGAGCCATCAGGTAATAGGCCAAGGCAAAACACCAGACCTCCAGGGCATGGGCCAGCAGCGCGCCGAACACACCCGCGACTATTCGGAATCGGCTCCACAATTTCAGCTGCGGTAGCCAGTCATTCAGACGCAGCAAGCATTCGTAGTGAATGATTACCACCAGTATGACCACCAGCATGTTGATCAATGTGACGATGAGCATGGTCGCTATCCTGATCAGGAGCGGAGCGTCATTTGGCTGTGTCGAGTAGCGGGTAGGTGACAGGTTCCTTGACCAGCGGCAGCAGCGCCGGGAATTCTTCGGGGGTGATGGTCTCCTTGGCCAGTAACAGGCGTGCTCCGGCGTCGAGATCTGCCCGGCGCTGTTCGAGCAACACCCGGGCACGGCTGTAGGCCTCTTCCAGCAAGCCACGAATGCCCAGGTCGATCTCCCGTGCGGTCTGTTCAGAATAGTCCTTGCGCTCCTGGCGCAACACTGACTCGCCCAGATAACCGGCCTGCTGCCGCTCCAGCACCGCCTGGCCCAGCTCCGCGCTCATGCCGAAGCGCGTGATCAGCTGCCGGGCTATGTCAGTGGCGCGCCCCAGGTCGTCGGCGGCACCGGTCGAGACCTGGCCGAATGCCAGGTTTTCGGCAGCGCGCCCGGCCATCATCACGACGATACGGTCACGGAGCATCTGTGCGCTGATCAGGAAACGGTCATCGGTGGGCCGTTGCAGGGTATAACCCAGCGAGCCAGCGGCGCGGGGGATGATCGAGACTTTGTGCACCGGGTCCATCGCTGGCAGGCTGCTCGCCGCCAAGGCGTGCCCCATTTCATGGTACGCGACCACTTGACGTTCATCGTCGCGCAGCACGTTGCCCTTGCGTTCCACACCCGCGACCAGGCGCTCGACGGCAGCAGTGAAGTCCTGCAGTTCGACCCACTGGCTGGCACGCCGCGTGGCGATGATGGCCGCTTCGTTCACCAGGTTAGCCAGGTCTGCACCGGTCAGGCCTGGCGTGATTTCGGCAATGCGCTCGCAGTCCAGGTCGTTCTTGTAGACGATCTTGTGCAAGTGCACCTTGAGAATCGCCAGGCGACCTTTGCGGTCGGGCCTGTCGATGAGAATCTGCCGATCGAACCGTCCTGCGCGCAGCAGCGCCGGGTCCAACACTTCGGGGCGGTTGGTTGCCGCCAGCAGCACGACGCCTTCGCGCGCGTCAAAGCCATCCAGTTCGGCCAGCAGTTGATTGAGCGTTTGCTCCTTCTCATCATTGCCGCCAAGGCTGCCAAGCCCACGCATCTTGCCCAAGGCGTCCAGCTCATCGATGAAGATGATGCAAGGCGCCGCCTGGCGTGCCTGGTCGAAAAGATCGCGAACCCGCGCAGCGCCCACGCCCACGAACATCTCGACGAACTCCGACCCGGAAATGGAAAAGAACGGGACCGCCGCTTCGCCAGCAATGGCCTTGGCGACCAAGGTCTTGCCGGTACCGGGAGGACCGACCAGCAACGTACCCTTGGGCACGTGAGCGCCAAGGCGGGCATACCACGCCTTGTTCTTCAGGAAGGCGACGATCTCGGTCAGCTCATCCTTGACGTCGTCTATACCGGCAACATCGGCAAAGGTCACCTTGATATCGCGCTCGACATAGACGCGGGCGCGTGACTTGCCTACACCCATCAGCCCGCCCAGGCCCTGTTTTTCACCAAGCCCATGGAACAGGAAGTACCACAAAACCAGCATCATCAGCAGTGGCATGAACCAGCCCACCGTGGTGGCCAGCGCGCTGTCCTCGGCGACGCCGGTAAACACCGCCCCCGATCGCCCCAGCTGCTCGCTGAGCACCGGGTCGATACGCACCGTGGAAAACAGCGAATGTCCATCGATGGGTTCCTGCAGCCTGCCCAGGATGCGGTCGTGCTCGATGCGCAGGTCGTTGACTTTCTGCTGTTCCAGCAGCTGTAAAAACTGACTGTAAGGAATGGCCTGCACCGCCGGCCGGTTGAACAGGCCGAGTTGAACTGCGGCCAGCACCGACAGCCCGATGGCCAGGAAATAGAATTTCCATGGCTGACCCTTGTTCATGGTCGTCCCCCCCTCCGGGCTGAGTGCTATGCAATCAACAGGAAGTCTTCGACTTTGCTTACACCCGGTACTGACCAGGCTGCGCGCTCGACCACTTCCCGTTCACGAAGCAAATGCACCTTGCCTTCTAGCCTGACCACACCCCCGTTGACGGTGACGCGGATGCCTTCGGCCTGAATCTCTGCGCTGCGCTTGAGGGCTTCCTCGATGTGGTGCTTGATATCGCCGGCATTGGCCCGTGCCTTCAAGGTGATGCGGTTGTGTACGCTAGCCACGCCCGACAGGCGCCACACGGCCTGTTCTATTACCTCCTTCTGGTATTGCCAGTCCAGCTCGCCTTCCAGGGTCACAGTGCCTTTGTGCACGGTAACCTTGATGCCCTCTACATTGGCATCCGAGCTCCAGGCAATGATTTTCAGGGCGCGGTTGGCAATCGTGTCGTCGGCCGTACCCTCCAGCTTGTTCAGTCGGACTTCAATTTCTTCGGCCAGCCCACGCACGCCTTTCATGGCTTTGACAGTGCGCTCGGCGCTGACCTTCTGAGCATAACTGTTGACATGGCCGGAAAGCGTGACCACGCCGTCCTCCACCGTCACACCGATGCTCGCAGCATTGATGTCCGGCTGAAACTCCAGTTCTTCGAGTACCAGGTCGCGCAGTTCGAGATCGTTCATGATGAGCTCCAGTGTCAGATCCAGAAGTGGGTTGGAATGCCTTGAGCCCTTTTTTCTACGCTCCAGCGTTGTTGGGCGATTGACAAAGGTCAAGGTGACGCGCTGACAGATACCTCATGAGATTGATAAATGTCAGGCTGCCGCGGGCGGTGCTGTCGATACTCAGGATGTCTTGGGCACGCGAAAGGGCATCTACATGCAACGCTATCTGCTTGTCGGATTGACGAGCCTGCTGCTGGCATCCTCCCAGGGATGTACGCGTTGGCCTGCCGAGGAATACGATGCACGTCTGGAGTCGGCTGAAAACAACGCGGCGACCGCCAGGCTGCGAGCCGACCAGGTCTGCTACCGGATCGATCTGGTCGAGCAGACCGCCAACGAGGCGCTGCGCAGGGCTACCCAGGCCGAGGACCAGATCCAGCAGTTGCTCCGCCAGGCCAAGCACAAGTAGCTGCCATGTCACGTCGATGGCTAGACCCGGTCCTGTTGCTGGTGTGCGTTCTGGCCTTGCTGGCCGGTGGGCTGGCCTATGCGGCGCAACAGCCCGCCTGGGCCTCTGTGATCTGGGCCGGTGGCAGCGCGATCATGGCAGTGGTGCTGGCGGTGGAGATGACTCAGCGCCTGGCCAGACGCGAGGCGGGCATCGATCTGATCGCGCTGATGTCTATCGGCGCAGCCTTGGCTCTGGAGCAGATGCTGGTGGGGGCGGTGGTCGCACTCATGCTTGCCACCGGCCGTGCGTTGGAGGTGCTCAGTTTGCGTCATGCCGAGCGCGAGTTGCGCGCACTGATCGACAGGGCTCCCCAATGGGCCTGGGTTCAGGAGCACGACAGGCTGCGAGAGGTGCCCGTGAGCGAAGTCCGGCCTGGCCAGGTCGTGCTGGTACGACTTGGTGAAGTGGTACCGGTGGACGGACGCCTGCAGACGGAACAGGCGACCCTCGACGAGGCCGCGTTGACTGGCGAATCGTTACCCGTCACCCGCCATGCTGGCGAGTCCGTGCCCAGCGGTGTGATCAACGCGGGCGCGCCGTTGCTGTTGCTGGCCACGCACACCGCCGCGCAGAGCACCTACGCCGGCATCGTGCGTCTGGCCGAAACAGCACGCCAGTCACGAGCACCCTTCGTGCGCTTGGCCGACCGTTACGCGCTGGCGCTCATTCCGCTGACGCTGTTCATCGCCGCGCTGGCTTGGTGGGCCAGTGGCGATGTGCAACGGGTGCTGGCTGTGCTGGTGGTTGCCACGCCTTGCCCACTGATACTGGCAGTACCGATAGCCATTCTGTCAGGTATTTCCAGAGCCGCGCGGCGCAACATCCTGGTGCGCGATGGCGAGGTGCTGGAAGCGCTGGCCGGGATCCGTCATGTGTTCCTCGACAAGACCGGCACCCTGACCAGCGGCCATGCCCAGTTGCAATCGATCGAGGTCAAAGGAGAGGGGACGCCTTTGCAGATCTTGCAACTGGCCGCGTCGTTGGCCCAGGCATCCACCCATCCGATTGCCCAGGCGATTGTTCACGCTGCACGCCTGCGCAATCTGGCGCTGACACCTGCACAACAGGTACAGGAAAGCCCTGGCCTGGGGCTTGCCGGCAATGTGCAGGGCAAGGCCGTCCGCTTGGGGGCCCTGGCTTACGTGCGCAATGGCACAGACGATGGCAGCTGGGCTCAGGCGCGTTTACAGCAACTGGACTACCTGGCCAACAGTGGCAGTTTCGTGGCGGTCGACGGTGCGTTGAAAGCTGTGCTGCGGCTTGCCGACGACCTGCGTCGGGAAACACCCCAGACCTTGCGTCTGCTACGTGCCCGCGGCATCGACAAGATTGTCATGCTGACCGGAGATCGCCCGGAAACGGCCGAGATGATTGCTCTGACAGCGGGCATCGACGAACTTCGTTCAGGGCTTTCTGCGCAGGACAAAGTTCGCCTGGTCCAGCAAGGCTGCCGCAGTGCACCGACGCTGATGGTCGGTGATGGCATCAACGATGCGCCGGCGTTGGCTGCAGCCGATGTTGGCGTTGCCATGGGTGCCACTGGTGTGACTGCCTCGGCGCAGGCCGCCGGTGTGGTCTTGCTGGTCGACAGGCTCGATCGGTTGGTCGAGGTACTGGATATCGCCCGGCATGCCGTGCATATCGCCCGGCAGGGGGTATGGGTGGGCATGAGCCTGTCATTGCTGGCTATGCTGGTCGCCGCAGCCGGTTACCTGCCAGCATTGATGGGGGCGGTGCTGCAGGAAGGTATCGACCTGTTGATCATCATCAACGCCTTGCGCGCGCTTGGTCCCTTGGCGAACCGACGGCACAACGTGCTCTCCGTGGAAGACCTGAACCGGATGCAGGATGAGCATCGGGAACTCGACGGGCTGCTGACGCAGCTTAGCCAGATGGCTTGCGACTTCGCCAGGCGCCCTGTCGTGCAGGCTCGGGCCGACCTGCGCGAGCTGGTCGGTGCGCTGCACGACCTACTGGAGCGGCACGAGCGCGACGACGAACGCCGCTTGTATCCGGCGTTGAGCCGTTTCATTCCCGGCGAAGATCCACTGTCTGCAATGAGCCATACCCATCGGGAAATCTTTCGGCTCATCCATCTGCTGTCGTGCATGAGCCGGGATTTCAGCCGGGCGGCCGACAGCCCGAGCGCCGACGATATCCAGCACCAACTCATCCGTCTGGATACTCTGGCCAAGCTGCACTTTGACCAGGAAGAAGCCTTGTATCGATATCTGGATCGCCGCTGAGCAGCGCTTCAGCTGCCCTGATGGGTTGACAAAAATCAAGCATCAGGGGGGTGGAAGCGAGATGCTGGCAGCATCCGCGATCAGTCCTGACCTGCATGGGAGGCGACGTCATGCCCCACAGCAAAATCCTGTTCCGTTCCGCCGCGCGGGAAAAAATTCTAAGTGGTGCCACTCAGCTTGCCGATGCCGTACGCGTCACCTTGGGGCCAAAATCCAAATCGGTGCTGATGCAGAGTAGTTGGGGGAGGCCGACCGTCTGCAACGATGGGGTGACCATCGCCAAGCGGGTCGATCTGCAGGACCCGGAGGAAAACCTCGGCGCCCAGATGTTGCGCCAGGCGGCCGAGCGTACCGGGGAGGCGGTGGGCGATGGCACCAGCACCGCGACTATCCTGGCCCACGCGATCCTGGCCGATGGTGTACGTAATGTGGTGGCAGGGGCCAGTGCCATTGACCTGAAACGTGGCCTGGACAAGGGGCTGGCATTGGTCATGAAATCGCTGCTGGCGCAATCACGCCAGGTCAGCACGCTCAAGGAAAAGGCCCAGGTGGCGACCTTGTCGGCGCATAACGACCCGTTGATCGGTCAGTTGGTCGCTGATGCCCTGGAGAAGGTCGGGGTCGAGGGCGTGGTCAGCGTGGAGGAATCCAAAACCACCGAGACCGTGGTCGACATCATGGATGGCATGCGCTTTGACCGAGGTTATGTGTCTCCTTACTTTGTGACTGATACCGAAAAGATGCAGGTAGAACTGACCGATGCTTGTGTCTTGCTTTGCGACCACAAGATAGGCGCACTCAATGACTTGCTGCCCTTGCTGGAGCAAGTGGCGAAAAGCGGCCAGCCGCTGGTGGTGATCGCCGAGGACATTGACGGCGAGGCGCTGACCACGTTGGTGGTCAACCAGATTCGCGGGGTGCTGCGAGCAGTGGCGGTGAAGGCTCCCGGCTATGGCGATCGGCGCAAGGAAATGCTGCAGGACATCGCCGTGCTCACGGGGGCGACCCTGGTTTCAGCGGAGCTTGGCGTCAATCTCGATACGCTGCAGTTGTCCCAGCTGGGCCAGGTGCACCGTGCGGTGGTGTTGAAAGACAGCACGGCGCTGATCGGGGGCAAGGGAACCCAGCAAGCCGTGGCGGCACGGATCGCGCAAATCCGGGTTCAGATCGAGGCCTGCACCAGCGATTATGACCGGGAAAAACTTCATGAGCGCCTGGCAAGGCTTGCTGGCGGCGTGGCAGTGATACGTGTGGGCGCACCCAGCGAAACGGAGATGAAGGCGCGCAAGGATGCGTTGGATGACGCCTTGGCCGCCACCCGTGCGGCTATTGCCGAAGGCATAGTACCAGGCGGTGGTCTGGCCTTGCTCAAGGCCGTGCCTGCGCTGCTCGCCGAAGAGGCAGGTAGTGAAGGCGATACGCGCACTGGCCTGCAAATACTGCGGCGGGCGCTGGAGGCTCCAGCGCGAATGATCGCCGAAAATTCCGCAGTCGACGCGGGCGTGGTGGTGGCACGCATGCTCGCCGAATCGGGCAGTATCGGTTTCGATGCCGCGGCCAACGCCTACGTGGACCTGTATGAAGCCGGGATTATCGACCCCACCAAAGTGGTGCGCATCGCACTCGAGAACGCCGTGTCGGTCGCCAGTATCCTGCTGCTGACCGAGGCAACCATGACCGACATCCCCGAAAAGACACCGCCTTTGATGCAACCCCCCTCGCCTGAGTGATCAGGCGAACCGACCGTTGGAGGCAACCATGAGCCACTATCAACGCCTGCTGCTGATCCTGCATCCGGCATTGCGTCAGTCCAGTGCTTTGGAGCAAGCTGCCGCCCTGGCCAGGTCAAGTTCGGCCAGCCTGCATATCGTCGGCCTGCTGGAGTCGCTGGATAAACTCAGGTTCCTGGAGACAGGTGATCGTCTAGCGGAGCGGCAGGCCTACCTGCAATCCCAGCAGCAACAGCTTGAAAGCCAGGCGCAAGCGCTACGCGCTTCGGGCATGCAAGTAACGAGCGAAGTTGCCTGGAGTAGCGATCTGCAGGCAGATATTCTGGAGCATGCGCTGGAAATGCAACCGGATCTGTTACTCAAGCAGGTCGATCACGAGCCGGTACTCAAGCGAGCTTTCTTTACCCCATTGGACTGGAAGCTGCTGCGCCATTGCCCGATCCCGGTCTATCTATTGGGGGCTGCCAGGCCCGCTATGCCACGGCAGATAGTGGCGGCAGTGGACGTAGCGGATTCGTCACCTGAGGGCGAGGCGCGCAATGACAGCATTGTCCAGCAGGCCAACGCCTTGGCCGTGCAGACTGGAGCGCAACTGGATCTGCTGCATGCCTGTGACCTGACGATGGCCTACATGGGCGATATGGGCTACTCCATGTGGGCAGTCGGCGATGTTGGCGAACAGTTGCGGCAGACCCTCGAGGCTGACTTCACGGCGCTGGCCGACCGTTATGGTGCCCCGGCCGAACGCCGCCACTTCGTCCTGGGCCGCCCGGTCACCGTGCTCAGCGAGTACGTGGAGACTCACCCTGTGGACGTCATTGTCATGGGCAGGCCTTTTGCAAAGGGGCTGGACCGGCTGTTTGGCAGCACCACCGAGCACGTTTTGTACCAGCTATCCTGCAATATTCTGGCCGTGTAGGGCCCTGGGCCGACGAAGTGCGCGATTCGCTGCAGTTGCCGTTCGATGAGCTGGCCGATGCCCACGGCATCCCCCGGGATAATCTTGAATTTATTCTGTTTGTGTTGAAACTTCATCGTTCTCTATTCCTGTTGCAGGGAGAAACACGATGGCAATTGATTTGCTGGCCTTCACGCCATGGTCCGCTCTGGCCGGTGGTGCGTTGATCGGGCTGGGGGCTGGTTTGTTCGCGGTGATGAACGGCCGTATTGCGGGAATCAGTGGATTGCTTGGTTCGATGTTGCAGCGAGGCGGGGAAGGGCGCAGAGAAAAGCTGGCCTTTCTCTTGGGATTGCTGGCAGCACCGCTGTTGTGGGGGATATTTGCCACGCTGCCGTCCCCCCGCTTCACCACGGCATCTGGGACCCTCATCATGGCAGGGCTGTTGGTAGGCCTCGGCACGCGCTACGGCAGCGGTTGCACCAGCGGCCACGGCGTTTGCGGCCTTTCTCGCCTGTCACCACGTTCGGCCGTGGCAACGCTGTGCTTCATGGCAACCGGTTTTGCCACGGTGTATGTCGTCCGACACCTTGTACAAGGGGGCTGACATGCCTGTCATCAGTGGGTTTATCGCCGGGGTGCTGTTCGGCGTTGGGTTATTGCTGGCGGGGATGGCCGACCCTTCCAAGGTGCTCGGTTTCCTCGACATTGCCGGAGAGTGGGACCCTTCGCTGGGGCTGGTGATGATCGGGGCCATTGCTACGGTTTGGTTGCCGATGCGCTGGGCGCGCCGACATTCAACGGCATTGCTGGGTGGGGTGATGCAGTTGCCCGAGCGACGCGATGTGGATCGCCGTCTTATTGGTGGCAGCCTGGTATTCGGCGTTGGCTGGGGGCTTGCGGGTATCTGCCCGGGGCCGGCACTGGTTCTGCTGCCTGCCGGTTACTGGCAGGCCTGGCTGTTCGTCGCTGCGATGCTGGTAGGCATGACATTGTTCCAGTGGATTCAGACACGCCGTGACACCTGACTCCGGGATTGTCTGAATAAACCGCTGTATGTACGTACCCTGGTGGGTTGCTGCATCATGCCTGGCCATTTACCGCTCAAGGAAACAGCGATGATCAAGCCCGGCGATACACTGCCCGACGTAACGCTTTACGAGTACAGCAACGGAGAGGGCGCCTGCGCGATCGGCCCGAACGCGTTTTCCCTGCACGAACGCTGCAAACAGAAAAAGGTAGTGATTTTCGGCTTGCCAGGTGCCTTCACGCCTACCTGTTCGGAGCGGCATGTACCAGGTTACGTGGCTGCGGCACAGGACCTGTTCGCTGCCGGGGTTGCCGAAATTCTCTGTGTTTCAGTCAATGATGCATTCGTCATGAATGCCTGGGGCGTGAGCCTGCAGGTGGGCGAGGAGGTCAGGATGATTGCCGATGGCAACGGTGAATTCAGCGAGGCGCTGGGTCTGTTGCAGGACCTCTCTGCGCGCGGCATGGGCCGACGTTCGCAACGCTATGCCATGTTGGTCGACGATCTGGTGGTCAAGCACATTGCGGTCGAAGCACCCGGCAAGTTCGAGTGCAGCGATGCCGCAAGCATGTTGGCATTGCTGCGTTAGTTCCTGAGCCCTGAAGGCATGCGCGGTTCCGGTGGGAGATTGCGCAAGCGATCCTCGTACCCTGTGGGAGCGGCTTTAGCCGCGAAGACTCCAACGCGGTGCATGGCACCGGCTGCGCCGGTGTTCGCGGGCACGCCCACTCCCACAAGGAACGCGCGGGGTAACGGCTACGCAGCAAAGTCGGTAGAGAGGGACAGGTCCCGCCACTGGGCCAGCTCTTGCTCCACTGCGCTGTTCTTGGCCTCGATGCGCGCGACGGCATCGCTGCCCAGCGCCAGGCGCAGTGGCGGGTTCGCTGCATTGGCCACGGCCAGCAGGGCTTCAGCCAGCTTTGCAGGGTTGCCCGGCTGGGCATGGTTGGCCGCCTCGGCGTAGTGGCGCATGACACCGACGGTGGCCGCGTAGTCAGGCAGCTCAAGGGCCGTCTTCACCAACGACTGGTCATCCAGGAAGTCGGTACGGAAGAAGCCCGGCTCGACCACGGTCACCTTGATCCCCAAGGGAGCCAGTTCCTGGTGCAGCGCTTCGCTGATGCCTTCGACAGCGAACTTGGTCGAACCATACACGCCCCAGCCCATGTAGGCCTGGTAGCCGCCGAGCGACGAGATGTTGATCACGTGGCCACTGCGTTGGCGAC
Organism: Pseudomonas sp. 43(2021); assembly: GCF_017490805.1. Taxonomy (NCBI): domain Bacteria; kingdom Pseudomonadati; phylum Pseudomonadota; class Gammaproteobacteria; order Pseudomonadales; family Pseudomonadaceae; genus Pseudomonas; species Pseudomonas sp. 43(2021). The sequence goes on along the minus strand of NZ_JAFGYJ010000009.1, from coordinate 173,377 downwards.
GCATGTGAGGCAATACCGCACGGGTTACATTGAGCAGCCCGAAAACGTTGGTGGCGAACAACCGTTCGGTTTCGCTGGCGCTGGTTTCTTCTACCGCACCGAGCACGCCATACCCGGCATTGTTGACCAGCACGTCGATTTGCCCGAAATGCCTGATGCCAGCTGCGACCGCTGCATGGGCGTCCTCTTCGCGGGTCACATCCAGGCGCACGGCCAGCAGGTTCGGGTGCTGGCCAAGACGAGCCTGGATGTCCTCCGGGTTACGCGCCGTTGCAATGACGGCGTCACCCGCTGCCAGGGCCTGTTGGGTGATCAGGGTGCCGAAACCGCGGGAAGCGCCAGTAATGAGCCAGGTACGCATGTCAACTCCTCCTGTATCCGACCCTGCACCATGCGGGCCTTCTTGATGAGTTGAACGAACTTTAAAATCTGTGGATTGCTGTGATAATCCCATGAATATCACATGGTCCTTTGAGTGAATTTCAGCAATGAAACCAACCAGCACCGCAGACCTGTCTCTGTTCCTGTGCATTGCCCGCCACCTGAATTTCAGCCGCGCGGCGGTCGAGCTGGGCCTTACGCCTTCGGCCTTGAGCCATGCGCTGCGGGCCCTGGAAACCCGCCTGGATGTTCGCCTGTTCAACCGCACCACGCGTAGTGTGGCGCTTACCGAGGCAGGGGAGCGTCTTTATCAGAGGCTGCAACCGGCCTTTCGTGACATCGCCGACGCGCTGGAGGACCTCAACAACTTCCGCGACAAACCGTCGGGCAACCTGCGCATTACCGCCGGGCGCGCCGCAGTGGAACTCGCGCTGCTGCCCCTGGCCAATCGTTTTCTGGCGGCGTATCCGGATATACGCCTGGAAATCGTCAGTGACGATGCGTTGGTGGACATGGTGGGCACCGGCTTTGATGCCGGCGTGCGCCTGGGGGAGCGGCTCCAGGCGGATATGGTTTCGCTACCCATCGGCCCTAACCTTCGTTCGGTCGTGGTAGCGGCGCCTGCGTTCTTCGATCGGCATCCTGTTCCACAGCACCCGCAAGACTTGAAGCAACTGCCTTGTATCGGGCACCGCTTTCCTGGTGGCGCACTTTATCGATGGGAGTTCGAGCGCGGGGGCGTGCAGCTGGAGGTCGATGTCCAGGGGCCCTTGGTATTGAGTGATGTCAGCCTGATGCTGACGCCTGCCTTGCAAGGGGTCGGCCTGGCTTATGTGTTCGAAGACATGGTCAAGGAACACCTGGAGCGTGGCCATTTGCAGCAGGTGCTGGGGGACTGGTGTCACTACTACCCGGGGCTGTATCTGTACTACCCGAGCCGCCGCCAGGTGCCCGCGGCGTTGAAGGCCTTTATCGAGTTCGTACGGGAGCAGCACTAGCCGGACGTCTGGCTGGTCGCCCGGGCGTGCGACAGGCCGTCATGCACCTTGGCGGTCGATATCGCGGCGCAGTACGACCGAAGTGGTAATGTCATCCACTGATTCGTGGCGTGCCACATTGTCCCGTACCTGGTTGAGGTCATCGATGGTTCGGGTCTCGACTTCGACCACCAGGTCGAGCTGGCCGCTCACCGAGGACACGCGGCGCACACGTGCGTCGGTTGCCAACTGGTCGAGCAGCCCCATGGCCGGGGTGCGATGCAGCGTTACCAGCAGGATCGCGCGGATCACGTTCGCATCGATTTCGCCGATGTCCGCGCGATAACCACGAATGATCCCATTGCGCTCCAGGTTGGATACCCGCTCGGTAGTGGCACTTCTGGAAAGGCCGATCCGGCCAGCCAAGGCCTTCATGGCAATGCGAGCGTCCTTTGAAAGTATTTCCAGAATCTCACGATCTTTTGCGTCCAGGTCGCGCATTGCAACACCTAATCAGCACACCGTTTTTATGCCGGCGAGAACCGGCATTATGCTTGTCGATCACGACGGTATGCAGGGTGTCCGTTTCGGCCGTGCGTGACAAGCTATTGAAAAAACTATTTGCTCGCACGGAACGTGATGACATGACAGACCTATCCCACCCGGCACCTCGGTTTTCGGCAGGCGATGCAGAGGGCCTTGCCCAGGAACTCTTCAACGTCACCGGCATCGCAACACCTCTGGACGGGGAGCGTGATTGCAACTACCGCCTGCGCACCGGCGTTGATGCAGGCTGGATTCTCAAGATCGTCAATGCCAGCGAGCCCAGGGTTGAAAGCGAGTTTCAAACCGCGCTGCTCGACCACCTGGCGGTTCAGGGCGCTCACCTGGGGGTGCCTCACCTGAAGGCAAGTGTTGCCGGCGACTTTCTGCCAACCGTGGCCAGTGCCACTGGTGAAACGCACGCTGTGCGCCTGGTCAGCTGGTTACCCGGGACGCCACTGGCAGAGGCCAAGCGGTCCTTCGAGCTGATGAGGAACTTTGGCCGGGCACTGGGTGAACTCGACCGCGCCCTGCAGGGCTTCATGCATCCGGGTGCAGTTCGGCAGCTGGACTGGGATTTGCGCCATGCCGCAGGAGCCCGTTCACGCCTGCATTTCATCCCCGGTGCGGAGCGTCGGGCGATTGTCGAACGGTTCATCACCCGGTTCGAACAAAGCGTACAACCCAGGCTGGCATCGCTGCGCGCCCAGGTGATCCACAACGACGCCAACGACTGGAACATACTGGTCGACGCCGAAACCAACCGTCAGGTGACCGGCTTCATCGACTTCGGCGATGCAGTGCATACCGTGCTGATTGCCGAAGTGGCGATTGCCAGCGCCTACGCCATTCTGGACATGGACGATCCTGTCGGTGCTGCGGCTGCGTTGGTGGCCGGCTTCCATGAGACGTACCCCCTGCAGCCAGAAGAAATCGATGTGCTGTTCAACCTGATCGCCATGCGCCTGGTCATCAGCGTCACGTTCTCTGCTTCCCGGCATGATCAGACAGCAGACAACCCCTACCTGGCGATCAGTGAGGCACCCGCCTGGCGCCTGCTCGAACAGCTGGATTCGATCAATCCAAGGCTGGCCACCGGCATTCTGCGCAAGGCCTGTGGTTTCGATGCCGTCGAGGGCGCGGGCGCTGTTCGCCGCTGGCTTGCGGATAACCACAAGTCCTTTGCCGACCTGGTGCGACCGTCAGCTGCAATCCTTGGCAAGGTGATTGCCCCATTTGGCGACGCTAACCATGAAATGACCCTTGCTTCGGCCGAACAACGCCCTGCAGATGCGGCCTGCTGGTGGGATGAGTTCTCCGCCGCGCACCAGGTGCCGCTGGCGATCGGGCCGTGGGGCGAGCTGCGTAGCATTTATACCGGTAGCGCCTTCGAGTCACGCTTCATCAAGGGCCAGCGCCGTACACTGCATGTCGGTGTCGACCTGGTGATGGCCGCAGGTACGCCGTTGTACGCCCCCGTCGCCGGCACCGTCAAAAGCGTTGAAGTCGAGCGCGACCCGCTGGGCTATGGCGGGTTGGTGATGATCGAGCACGCGCCACCCGGTTGCCCGGCATTCGTGACCCTATGGGGGCACATGGCCCATGAGGTGCTCAAGCGCTTGAGCGTCGGCGACAGGATCGAAGCCGGCGAGCTGGTTGGCTACATGGGCACGGATCATGAAAACGGCGGATGGATTCCGCACCTGCATCTGCAAATAGTGACCGACACCCAGCTGACGGCGGGCGAAGTCATCGGGGTGGGTGAGCCAGAATACCGCGAAGTCTGGGCCGATTTGTTCCCTGACGCATCGATGCTGGCCGGTATCCCGCCCGAAACCTACCACCAGGAAGGAATGACGAAGGCACAGCTCATCTCCAGGCGTAAAGAGCTGCTGCTGCCTAACCTGTCGATTTCGTACACCGACCCGATCAAGTTCGTGCGTGGCGATGGCGTGTGGCTGATCGACAACTTCGGCCGGGCCTACCTGGACTGCTTCAACAACGTCTGCCACCTGGGCCATAGCCATCCCGACGTGGTAGAAGCCCTGGCGCGCCAGGCTGCGCGGCTCAACACCAACACCCGTTACCTGCACGACAACATCGTCGAGTACGCCGAGCGCCTGACGGGGACCCTCCCTGAGGGCCTGTGCGTTGCGTCCTTTGCCTGTTCGGGCAGTGAAGCCAACAGCCTGATGCTGCGCATGGCACGTAACTACACAGGCCGTGACGAGGCGATCGTACTGGACTGGGCTTACCACGGCACCACCCAGGAGCTGATCGACCTGAGCCCGTACAAGTACAAGCGCAAGGCAGGCAAGGGCAGGGCGGCGCATGTTTATGAGGCAATGGTCCCGGACAGCTACTACGCACCTGAAGACTGGCCAGCGGCAGAGCATGGCAAGCGCTTTGCCGAGTCCGTGGCCGAGCAACTGCAGGCCATGCGCAAAGCCGGCAAGGCGCCTGGGTTCTTCCTGGCGGAGTCCATCCCGAGCGTGGCGGGGCAGGTGTTCCTTCCCGAGCACTACCTCAAGCAGGTATACGCCATGGTGCGCGCCGAAGGTGGGTTGTGCCTGGCCGATGAGGTTCAGGTCGGGTTTGGCCGCGTGGGTAGCCATTGGTGGGCGTTCGAGACCCAGGGCGTGGTGCCGGATGCCGTGTCCATGGGCAAGCCGATTGGCAATGGCCACCCGATGTCGGCGGTAGTGACCACGCGCGAGGTTGCCGATGCCTTCAACAACGGCATGGAATATTTCAATACCTTCGGCGGCAACCCGGTGTCGTGCGCGGTGGGGCTGGCTGTGCTCGACGCAATCGAACGTGACCAGTTGAAAGAGAATGCCCTGAACGTTGGCAACTACCTGCTCGACGGTTTTCGCAAGCTTCAGCAGCAGTTCGATGTGATTGGTGATGTGCGCGGGCTGGGCCTGTTCCTTGGCATCGTGCTGGTCACTGACCGGCAGTCTAAGGCGCCGGCTACGGCGCTGGCCAGGAGGGTGGCAGACGGTGCCAGGGCGCGTGGCGTGTTGATCGGCACCGAAGGCCCGCATGACAACGTGTTGAAAATGCGGCCGTCAATGATCTTCAGCCGGGCCAATGCGGACTTCCTGCTGGAGGTGCTGAAAGACAGCTTTATCGCGGCGACGCTTGAGCAGGCCTCTGCTGTCGACTGAGCATAGTTGGCCGGGTGGCTCTGGAACTGATCACCACTTCTTCATCGTTGTGGCTTTTCACCAGTTTTTGCGCGCCGGGTATCAGGCGTACGCCACCAGGCAGCACGACGGCGTCGTAAAGATCGCGGTGGGCGCTTGTCACGCACCGGTGCGACCCAGTTGTTCATTGGTCAACACCGCCTCCGGCGCCGCGACGGTAAATGCGTTGGCTCCGGAGCAGCGTGTGCATTGAAAGGTCGTGGAAACAAGGCGATGAATAAGCACGATGACCAGTCGGTCAAAATTAATGAATCTTTTTACGCACGGCTCGCTCCATTAGTCTGAATCGACCAAGGAGAGTCCAATGGCAGGACAGCAGTTGTATGTGATCGAGTATGAGCTTCATGGGGAATTTCGCACCTTCATCATCCGGCTGGAGCGTATGGACAACGCTGAGGCATGGCACTGGGCAAGTTGCGATGCGGGGGTCGGCATCATTCCGCGGTTCGGCCAGCACCAGATAAAGAAGGTGAGCCGGCCGATGGCTGAGCGCTATGGTATCAACAATGTGCGTTGGCGGGCGTCAGGAGAAGGGCCCGAGTTCGTCGCTCCCCCCATTGATGTAAAGAAATTCTCGAATAGCGGTACGGGCAATACCTGAAGCCGGTTGCGCAGTAGGCCTGTCTGCAGTTTCGAGCAGGCTTTCGTTCATGGGTTCGCTTCTCAGGTTTCGAGACACGATCATCCTCGCTTTCAGGAGACAGCGCGTGCCGCGAATCGGGGCGGGCGTATGGGGACGCGTTTGAGGCTGCTGGCACCGTTGCTGATAATCGGGTAGCTGTCGCCCTGGTTGAACGGCCGACAGCTTCACCCGTGCTGGTGTCAGCAATCCTGATCAATCGGCGTTGTAACGTGGGGCAAGCCGATTGCTGGACAGTTGGCCGAACAGGGCTTGCCGGCTTGCCTCGTAGCGCTCGAATGACTGCAGGTCATGCATCGAAGGGATGGAGATCAGTACCTCGTCGTCAAAGTCCTGCAGGGCACCGTCCACCAGATCCTGGGCCGACATCACGATGCCTGGATCCAGGTTTTCGACCGGCAAGCCGCCGATCTGCCAGAAGTCGGTGGCGGTGGCCCCTGGCAGTACCGCCTGGATCCTGATGCCTTTTTCCGCAAGTTCCTTGTGCAGTGACTGGGTAAAGGCAGTGACGTAGGCCTTGCTGCCACCGTACACACCGTTGAGCAACTCCGGCGCCAGGCTGACAACGGACGAGATGTTGATCAGGGCACCTTGCTTGCGCGCGACAAATCCTGGGATGGCCGCGTAGGTAAGGCGGGTGAGGGCGGTGACGTTGAGGGTGATCATTTCAGCCATGCGCTCGACATCACTTTCCAGCAGGCTGGTGTGAGTGCCGATGCCCGCGTTGTTCACCAGCAGGCTGATGCTGGCGTCCTCGCGCAATTTGCGCTCTACCTTGGCCAGATCATCCGTGTTTGCCAGGTCTGCCGGAAATACCTCTACGTTCTGCCGGGTTTCGGTAGTCAGCCGGCTGGCCAGGGTGTTGAGGCGCTCCCGGTTGCGGGCGACCAGCACCAGGTCGTAACCCCGACGTGCCAACCGTTCTGCGTAGATCGAACCGATGCCGGTGGAGGCGCCAGTAATGAGTGCAGTGCCTTTGAATTGCTGCTTCATGATCATGCTCCGTTGTGTGGATGTGGAGCCCATGATGCAGAGGTTCGTACTTGTCTTAAACGACACATATGTTACGTTTTCAGGACATCGAATCATGGAGCTGCAACCATGCACCGGGTCGGCTATCTCATAACCGAAGGTTTCCAGATCATGTCGCTGGCAACGCAGGCCGTGTTCGAGTTCGCGAACATTGCCGCGGGCGAAACGGTTTACAAGATCCAGAATTTTTCCGTCGGGGGCGGCACGGTGCGTTCTTCCCTGGGCATGTACATGGACACGCTGCCGTTGGGGGCTCCTGGTTTGGCGGATACCTGGATGATCACGGGTACTCTGACCCCGCTGACTCCGCCAGGCGATGAAGTGCTGGCCAGCGTTCGAGGCTTTGTCGACGGCGCCCGCCGCATCGCAGGCCTGTGTACCGGCTGTTTCGTGCTGGCCCAGGCCGGCGTGCTGGATAACCGGCGGGCCACGACACACTGGGCTTATGCGAAAAAGCTGCGTGAACTGCACCCGAAGATTGAGGTGGAAGAAGACCGAATCTTCATTGTGGATGGCCAGATCTGGACGTCCGCCGGAATGACCGCCGCCCTGGACATGGCGCTGGGTATGGTGGAGAAAGATCTGGGAACCGAGTTGGCCAGGTCAGTGGCACGAAAGCTGGTGATGCATCAGCGCCGCTCCGGTGGGCAATCGCAGCATTCCGAGCTGCTGACGCTTGCGCCGAAGTCTGATCGGATTCAGAACGCCTTGGATTACGCCCGCAAGCATTTGAATCGCCCGTTGAGTGTCGAGGAGCTCGCAGAGTCCGTGCATCTGAGCCCCCGGCAATTTACCCGTGTATTCACTGCCGAAACAGGTCAGTCGCCCGCCAAGGCTGTGGAGAGCCTGCGTCTTGAGGCTGCCCGTTTGATGATCGAGCAGAGCCGTCACAGCCTGGATGTGGTAGCGAAGGAAACCGGCTTCAGGGACCGCCGGCATATGCGTGAGGTGTTCATTCGTGGCTTCGGTGTCCCGCCTCAAGCCGTACGAAGAGATGCCCGGCGGGTGGTATCGGCCGGATAGGGCTGACAAGGCCCTGTTCGGGGCGATCGGTGATCGCCCCTTTTGCGGTTCAGGGGCGGTCCTTGAGGGTTTCGAAGGCTTTGACGCTTTTGATCAGGCTTTTGGTGCTGGCGGAACCGGCACTGTTGAACAGGAAAGAGAAGTCCGAGGCCAACGAAGGGCTGCCGGCAATCGTCGCGTACTGATGGCACTGGTTGCAGTCATCACCCTGTACGTAAGTCTCCATGGTGGTGTTGGCCACCGGCACGTTGCCCTGGCTGATGAATGGCCCGTACGACAGCGGCACTTGCGCGTTGGCGCCCGGTTCCGGGCTGGGCGGATTGGGGGCGAGGGTCCAGAGTACGTTGATCAGCTTGTAGTACTGGAACACCGACTGGCCTTGGCTGTGCTGCGCGAAGTTGGCTTGCACCGCGCTGTTGAGGGCCTGCAGGTCGCTGGGTACGGGGTGTTCGCGGGTGGTCTGTACCGGCTGGTCGCGTGGGAAGAGATCGGTGCATTGCTTATCGGGATGGTGTTGCTTGCACTGGATACGGGCTTGGTTCGGTGTGCACTCGGGGCCACTGCCACAGTCAGGGTTGTTGAAGGCAAAACCGTTCGGTGGGGTTTGTTGCGGCGGGGCCTGGGCCGGTTCAGGCACGTTGTCGACCTGCTCGAAAGTGGTCCAGATGAAGTTGGGCGAAGCCTGGGTCTTGTTGATGATATGCAGGCCCACCAGCCCCACCACTTCCTGGGTGCAGTTCAGGGTATCGGGGCGTTTGAGCCAGGCGACGGTGGTCAGGTAGCGCCCGAACAGTTCGGGTTTGCCGGTCAGCACCCGCCAGGCGGCCTTGAGCTCGATCGCGCCCAGCTGCTCCTGCGGGACAGGGGACGGAGGCAGCGAGCGCATCGGTTCGCCGATTGGCAGCGACAGCCCCTCCGGTGTCTTGCCGTCCTGGTTTTGCGCCACCTTCAACTGGTTGGCGGCGTCGTAGAGCCCCTTGTCGACGATGTAGTCGAACTCGGCCTTGCCTACCTTGCGCTCAAAAAACACCAGGTTGCCAGACTGGTCCGTCAACCAGCCGCCGGACGCTTCCATGACCGGGTCGGGAATGGACGCGAGTGTTCCGGTAGACAGGTGGAATCGGTGCAAGGCATTGATCGCGCCTTCGGAGGTGGCGTTCATGAACTTGCGTGCGCCTACCTTGAGTGACTTGAGGCTACCCTGAGTGCTGCAACCGGACGGCACCAGGGTTTGTACGCCCCAGCCAGTGGGCGTGGGCGCGCCGGGCAGGAAGATGTCATTGGCGTCCTTGTAGCTGGCCCATACCGGGGCCACGCTCATGGGTTGGCCCGGTGCGGAGGGGACACCGAACTGCGCCAGCGTGCTGTTCATGTCGGGTTCGCCCGCCAGGCTGGCGGTGGCCGGCCAGCCGGGGTTCACCGGCCAGTTCAAGGCAATGAACAGCTGCCAGCCAAAGCAGTTCATGAACGCCTGGCTGGTGGCATTGAAGTTGTTGACCGGCAGGAATCCCCCGCTGGCCGGGTTGAACACCAACTGCTGCTGCACACAGGCGTCGGCATCCGACAGCGTGGCTGCCGTGGCGGGTTGCGGGGTCGACAGGCACAGTAAAATGCCGCACAGCAGCGACAGAAGACTCAAGCGTGACCTGGACATCATTGCGCTCCTTGCAAGCTGTGAAGCCGCACCCGAAGGTGCGGCGGTAGAGAGGCGAGACTGGCGTGGTTCAGGCGCCAGGCACCAGCGCCAGGCCGGATTCCCAAGGGTGGTCTGCCGCGCTCACGTTCACGTCTTCATCCGGATTGAGCGCACGCACCGTCACCAGGCCGGGGGCTGCGGTGGGGCTGACCGTGATGGTCAGGATGTAGGCCTGTGTGCCGCCGGCGTTGGTCTGGCCGGGAATGGCCGACGCGTCGGGCAGGTACTGGGTGACCTGCGCGGTAACCCCGGGGTTGGAGAATTGCACCCTGGCATTCTGCGCCGTGGTGGTCTTGTCGGCGCCTTGCACCACCAGCACGAACTGATTGCTGCTGCCCGGTGCAAGCCAGGCGGGCAGGTCGGTGGGGGAGTTTCCGTAGAACAGGTCCAGCGGCAGCAGTTGCACCGGCCAGGGTTGCAGGCCGGCCACCCGGTCCTGCACGCATGGGAAGGATTGAGGTGTGACGCTGAGCGGTTTGACGGTGACGCTCAGGCCCACCAACAGTTGTTGGGCGATGACCCACACATAGTTGACCTTCTGGTTGTTGATGGTGATGTCATTGATCGAGAAGCCGGCGCTTTCCGGCACCTCGAACACCGCCTGCAGGATCTGGTCGGAGCCGTTGGCGGCCGACTTGGCCGTACCGCGGGTGATGCGCCAGTACTGGCTCACGTCCTGGCCTTGCGGGCCCTTCCAGGCGCTGAAGTCGGTGGGTTGTTGCAAGTACAGGCCAATGGGGTTGGTCAGCGACAGTCGGTTGTTGACCGCCGTGGTATTGGCCATGAAGCCGATGTGCGGGTCGGAGTTGCGATAGTTCTGCCCGTACTGCGCGCAGCAGATCAGCGACTGGGCATTCTGGCTGCTGCTCACCGGGCGCAAGATGGTGGCGGCGGCGGCCAGGTACACCTCGGCACTGAGGGTATTGGGGCCGGATGTCAGGTGCATCGCTCCGCCGTACTGGCCGGGCACACAGGCGGTTCCGGCGTTCCATTTGTTGACGGTGTCATAGGCCGGCTTGCCGGTGGTGGGGTCCATGACCGGATCGCCGGCCTTGCCGGTCGGGCAGTCTTCGGCATAGCGCAGGTACAGGTCTTCGAGCTGCACGCTCGGGTCGATGTATTCGCGGTACAGGCCCAGGACCGCGTTCGGGTCGATGCGCCACATGGCCAGGAAGTACGCGGGGTTTTCACAGGTGAAGGTGATCTTGCGCATGTTGCCGTTGGCATCGCGCACGATCGACCACTCGCAGTACTCGTCGAGCCAGCCCCGTGGGCCGGAAGGTGTGAAATCCTTGTACGTGCCATTCCAGGCGATGCTGGGGCAGCGCTTGACCGGCAGTTGCAGCACAGTGCCCTTTTTGTTCGGGTCGTAAAGCGTGTAGAGGGTGTTGTCGAGGGTGATCTGGCCGTGGTCGGCCAATTCCATCACCTGGTCCAGGGTCATGGCCTTGCCGCCCAACTGGGGAATGACCGCCGCGCCGTTGTTGTAGAAGAACGTCCACAGGCGGTTGGGGAAGGGCGCCCAGGTGATCGCGGGTGGGGTCACGTCGCCGAAGCCCTCTACGAGCGGGTTGTAGTAGCCCGAGCGGGGAGCGTCGTTCAGGCCCGACCAAGGGTTGCCGATGATGGACGATTGGGTCCAGCCGGTGAGGTTGTTGTTCCAGTCGGTTTCAAACTGCGGCAACTGGTCTTCCAGGCCCAGCTTGTTGTAGTCCTTGGGGGCTTGTCCGGCGGGAGAGGTGAACTGCTTGAAGGGCGTGCTCATGTCGGTTCTCCTGGTGTGCGTGAGGTGGAAGCAGAGCAGCAGCCGGCGACCGGGGGCGGGCCGGCGAGGGTCTGGCGCGGGTCGTCCCACACCAGTTGGGCGATGAAACCGGGCAGGGTCGTGTATTCGTCAGGCGTCAGCACGCGGCCACTGTCGAGGTGGGTCACCACCAGCGACAACTGCACCGCATCGCCGCGGCCAAGGCCCAACGCAGCAGCGTTGCGGGCTGCATTCAGTGCGCGCGACACGCCATGGGTGATGCATCGGCCCTTGTCGTCCACCAGCCCCATGCCGATACGGCTGAAGCGCCCCACGTAATGCGGGTTGTCGGCGCTGACGTGCTGTGCGGTGGCGTCGGGCTGGTCGAGAAAGACGTCGATCAGATAGGTGTCGTGGGTGCAACGTACGTGATCGAACACCACCCACGGCCCGGGCCCTGCGGCATTTTCCGCGGCGCTGGCGGCCATTGCGCTGTGCTTGCAGCAACGGTTGGTAGCCGCCTTGGGCGCGCCAAATTGTGGGGCCACCGGCGCACCATAGTCGTAGCCGATGTGCCGGCTGTCCTGGGCCATGTCGCCGAGGGTGGTGTAGCGCCAGGCGTCGGCGCTGGTGAAGGTGACCTGCGCGGCGTCGCGGCCGGAGAAGGGCTGGAGCAAGCACTGTGTGGTGAATTGCGCCCCGGGGTTGGCCCTGATCCAGACCTCGAGCATGCGGTCGATGTTGGCGTGATAGGAGCAGAAGACCGGGTCGAAGGCGGTGTAGGCGTTGTCGGCCATGTCGCCACCGATCCAGCCGTGATAGTTGTCGTGGGGTTGCTCGTACAGTCCGTCGAAGTTAAGCGCACGATTGGGGTACAGGCTGTCTTGCTGAGGTGGGTCGAACACCGGAATGTTGGCCCACGGGTAACCGGGCACACCCTGTGGTTGGCTGAAGGTGGTGAACTTCAGGGCATCCACCACCTGTTGCTGGAAAATCCGGCTCATACCGTACAAGCGGGTGCGCTCCGGGCGCGAGTCGTCACCATGGGTGTAGAACAACCGGTCGCGCTGTACATAGCGGCAGTCCACCCCGTTGACCGCGCCGCCGGCGCACACTTTGGAACAACCATCCTTGGCGGCCGCGTAGCGCAGGGGATTGGGCCGGGTTTCGCCAGTGTGCGGGTGCACATAGGTTTCATCGAGGAACGCCTGGGGCAGGCCGGCCTGCGGGCTGCCGTCGACACTGGCATCTTCGGCCATCCAGTCCCAGTAGGGGATGGCGCAGTCGATCAGTTGTTCCAGGTACAACAGGTATGCCCGGTGCCACAGGGCAAACGCCTCCTGATAATGCAGGCACCAGTTGGTGTGGATATAGGCGTAACGTTGCCAGGGTGAACCGCTGTCGGGGTCGCCCACCTGCATCACGTCGTCCAGGCGGGCGCGGTACAGGTTCAGCTCCTCAAGGCTGAGGGCACGGATGTCCTTTCTCACCCGCTTGACCGGTTGTGGCAGGTCCGGTGGCGGAATGCGTTCGGCCAGATCGAAGGGAGAGCTGGCGTCCAGGCGCCAGCCCTGGTTGACCCACAACCTGAATGTTTCCAGCGCGTCGATCGGCCAGAACTGCTGCTGGTCGAGGGTCAGCGGCATGTTGCGCGAGGCCAGGTGCTGGTAGATGGTTTCTGACCAGGCTTTGACCGAGTCGGGGTCGTCCAGGTAGACGAAATAGGCGTTCATGCACCCGGTCCAGGAGGCCGCCACGGCCGCACGCTGCGCGGCGGGAATCCAGTAAGGCGCGGTAAAAAGGCCGTGGATGTCCGCGGCCCATGTCGGTTTCGCGATGATCATAAGGTCCCTCTCATGCGCCCCGCAGGCCATATCTGGCCGGGCTGCTAAGCTCAGTTGATGGTAAAGGGATGGCACGCAGGGAATCGTGCAAATTGGCCCGTCCTTGCGGCGGATTCATTGCAGTTTTTCAAGGAAGACACGTGAAAAATGACAGACGCCATGGATCTGAAAATTCTGGGAAAGCTGCAAAAGGATTGCAGCCAGAATCTGGAGTTGCTGAGCGACAGCGTCGGGCTGTCTTCCACCAGTTGCTACCGGCGCATCAGGCGCCTGGAGAGCGCAGGTATCATCAAGGCCAAGGTCGCGATACTGGACGAGCGCAAGCTGGGCATTCAGGTGACCGCCTTCTTCCTGGTCAAGCTGGACCGCGACAGCAACGACATCGACCGCAAGATGCAGCACATCCTGGCCAGCCACCCGGAGATTCAGGACTGCTACCTGATGACGGGCGAGTTCGATTTCGTGATGGTTGCCAAGTTTCGCGATGCCACCGAGTACACCGACTATATCTACCGGTTTCTCGACACCTACCGGGATATTCCGATTCGCACGTACTCTTCCACACTGGTGGTGCGTACGGTTAAGAAGTCCTATGAGTTGCCGCTGGAAGGGGGGCTGCACCGGGCTGTCGATGCCTGACCGCTGGAAGGGGGGCTGCACCGGGCTGTCGATGCCTGACCAAGGAAGCCAGTGCGGTGCATGGTACCCCAAGCACCCGCGCAGGCCGGAACCAGCTTGCCCAATGGTGCTGGACGCCGCACCCAGAGCCCTGAGGTGCCGCCGTACCCTATCATGGTGCGGCTGCATTGCAGGTTCCAGCTCGGCCGCATCGATGATGCCCTTTGCCTTGGTGGGGTATCTACTTGTTGGATGCCCACTAGCGTATTGACCGAGTTGGTCGACCATGGTGGCAGATCACTTCGTCGTCACCGCACTGAACACCGGTACATTCTGCCCTGCGGCGTTCTGCACCAGCATCGCCAGTGGCTGCAGGCCATTGGCGTCAGCGCTGCCACTGCGCGCGGTCAGGGTCAGGTTGCCGAAGGCACAGCTGAGGGTAGCGGTGCTGCTACCGTCGTTGAAGACCAGTTTGATGTTCAGCTCGCTGGTGCTCCAGGTGAAACCCTGCCTGGCCAGGGTCAGGGTCGCCAGGTCGTCGCTGCGGATCAGGGTCCAGGTGCCGGTGGAGGCTCCACGGTCGAACGCGAGCACGTTCCTGATCAGCGGCCCGTTCGTGCCGCCACTGACCTGGCTGGTGGAGACGAAGGTCTGTATGTACCCGGGAGTGCTGTACACGGTCTGTGACTGCGAGGTCATCTGGTCCTGGAACCCGGTGATCAGCAATATCACGTCGCCCGCACTGTTCAAACCGATGGTCTGTGGCGACTGGCCCGGCGTGCCATTGAGCTGCTGGGTCTTGACATTGCTCGCCTGCCATTTGCCGGTGACCTGTACGTTGGGGTTGGCGCCTTCGAATGCAGCAACCCGCGGGCTCACCGAGAAGCTATTGATCACCGGTGCATTGGCGATGACGCTGACAGTCTGCTGGGCATTGGGCACCTTGTTGCCGTTGAAGTCGTAGCCGTCGAGGGTGTAAGTCACGGTGTCGTCCGGCTGCGGGTCCGGCTCCCAGGCGTTGGCGTTGGCCGGCACCACGACCTGGTAGGGCGTGTTGTCCTGGCTCCAGCTGATGGTGCGCTTGGACAGGGCGAAGGTTTGCCAGTTCAGCTGCACCGGCGTGCCCTGCCTGATCACGCTGGCGTTGAGGGTCATGAAGCGCAGGATGCCCGGGGTCGGCGCCTGCTTGACCAGCGCCACGGTCTGGTAGCCGTCCTGGTAGCCGGGAATGTTGCTCCATTGCAGGTAGGCCAGGGTGGTGCCGGCCTTGAGCTGGGTGACGATGTTGCCCAGCATGAATTCGAAGCTGGCCTGCTCGCCGGTGCCGAGGATCTGCTTGTTGGTCAGCTGGTCCGGGGTCAGGGTCCAGCTCGGTGAGCCCTGGGTACTGGGCGCGATGGACCAGCGGTTGCCGTAGTCCTGCACGGTCTGGCGGGTGAAGCTGGCGGCCCGCTCCGCCGAGGTGAGGGCGCCGAAACCGTCGCCTTTGTCGGCATAGACGAAGGACAGGGTGAAGCTCGGCGCCTGGGGGCCCCAGGGCACGTCCTCCGGCACGATGGGCGTGTCCGGCGATGGGTTGCTCAGGCGGAACACCAGCGAGCAGGTCATTGGCGAATCGGCCTTCTCGGTGATGTAGATGACGTTGCCGCCATTCAGGGCGAAAACCAGGTTCAGCGGCAGCAGCTTGCCCGGATCGTTCTGCGCCATCACCGGCAATTGCACCGAGTCGCCGTCGCCGAACCAGCAATCGACGGTCACCTGGCGCGGGCCGGGCTGGCCGTTGATGTTGACCCCGTCCAGGGTCACGGTCAGTTTCGCCTTGTCCTTGAAGGTACTGTTCTCTGCCTGGGCCAGGCACCACACCGGCCCCTGCGGGGTGTTCTGGAACTGCGGGGTCCAGCCTGGGCAACTGATCTGCACCGTGGCCGGGTCGCTGACCAGGCTGCCGAGGAACAGGTACAGCAGGCTGGTGTTGCTGTCAGCCTCGGTCTCCAGCACCGGTGGGCTGCCGACCAGCTCCAGGTCGGCGCCGCTAGCGTTGGTCAGGGTCAAAGTCAGGGTCTGCGCCTGGTTCAGGTAAGCCACGGGCTTGCCGTCCTTGTTGGCGATGCTGTACTCGATGGCACTCATCCGGGTCACTCCCTACCGTTTTCGCGGACCAGCCGCAGCCAGCCTTCTTCGATGCGTTGCGGGGACGCCAGGGTCGCGGTGGGCACCGCCGAGCCGGGCGCGAGGTTGCTCCAGCCGGTGGCGCCCGGGTTACGCGTCACCCATTCCCAGATGAACCCGTTTTCCTGCGGCACCGGTACCGGCATCACCGTGCCGGCGCCGACCATCGGCGTGGTCAGGAAGGTCACCGCGATCGCGTCCAGTGCGGGCTGCCACTGGGCGCGGGGGATGCAGATGGTCTTCACCGGGACGATGCCGGCGGTGGCGTTCACCGAGCCGTGAGGGTCGATGAGCAGGGTCAGGGCCAGGCCGTCGCCGCTGTCGGAGGCGGGTACGGGGCTCAGTGAGGTCTTGTTCACATCTACTGGCACCACGCCATTGCCTCCGCTGGCCGCTGGCGAGTAGAAGGTGGTCCATTGGTCGGCGCTGCCGTCCTCTACGAAGTAGCCCACCAAGCCATCGTCATACACCCCGAGGTCGCCCAGGCGCACCGGGAATTTCACGTTGCCGATGCCGGCGTTGGGCCGCGGCTGGCCGGGGCTCAGGCCGACGCTGGCGGCGAAGGCCGGCCAGCTGTTGTCGGCGGCGGGCTGGCCTTGCAGTTCCAGGCGCAGGGCAGCACGGACCACCGCCAATGGCCGGCCGATCAGCACGCTCAGGCTCGGGTCGGCAGTCGGCGCGGCCGGGCCGCTGGCTCCGCTGGCCTGGTCGAGGGTGGCGAGCAGGGCCTGGAGGAAGCCCAGGCCCTGCGGTTGGTTGTGGAGGGCACGGATGAAGTTGGCCAGGTACGGGTTGATCGAGGCCATTACCTGGTCGAACGGCCGGGACCAGTTGGCGCTACCTGGCGCACCCTGCCAGCGCGGGCCGAGGGTATTCAGCGAGCCGATCGGCAAGCCGTCGGCGTCATACACACTGAGGTTGTCGTCAAGGTGGTTGAAAAGCACCCAGCCGCAGATCGGCGCCGGCCCCTGGTCGGAACACTCGGCCTGGCCATCCTCGGCGCTGAGCCAGCGGAATTGCAGGCGCGCCGGCTGGGTCAGGCGCGGCGGCAGGACAATCTTGCCGTTGTCGACCACCTCGCCACCGGCCAGGCGCTGCTTGAGGCGCTGGGCGATGATCGGCGTCGGCTTCGGCAAATCCACCGCCTGGCCGTAAGCGTCCACCAGGCGCAGGCGGTTGATTCGCAGTTCGCCGCAGCGCAGCGGGTTGAAGCCGTTGTTCGGCGCCGGTGAGGCGACGTTGAAGCCGTCGATCGCCGGGGCCACCTGGGTGTTGGTGAAGTTGCGCACGATCAGCGACGGGCTCAGCGCGTCCACCACCGGCAGTTGCAGGGTCTGGCTACGCATCAGCAGGCCCTGGTTGAAGCCGGTCAGGCTCTGCGCCATGGCCTGCAGGTCGAGCTGGCCGAGGATGCCTTGCAGGACCTTGGCATTGGGGTCGTCCGGGTAGTTCTTGAGGTAGACCTCGATCTGCGATTGCAGGTTGAGTTCGGTGCGACCGGCCAGGGTCAGGGTGCCGGAATAGGTCTGGAAGGCAGGATCGGGTGTCAGCCCGGCGACGGCGTCGAAGTCCAGGCCGTCCGGATCAAGGGTGAAGGAGCCGGTCACCGCGTCGGCGGCATAGTCGGCCCCGCTACCGGCCAGGCCGACGCGGTGGTAGGGGTAGAACAGCACTTCCCAGTTGAGGAAGGTCGGCAGCCAGGGTTGCGACCAGCTGCTCAGGCCCACCGGTGACGGTGCGTTGCCGACCAGGGCCACCGCCGCATTGGCGGCACCGCTGCGGGCGTCGGCCGCCAGCAGGTGCTGGTCCCGGGCGGCGCGCTGGGCGCTGGCGATCTGTTCTGCGAGGGTGTCGCTGTTGATCGCGGCCAGGCGCTGCGCGCCGTTGCCTTGGGTGAACTGCCGGGCCAGGTCCGGGGCGCGTAGCGGGTCGAGGGTCAGTGATTCGGCCAGTAGCGCGCCGAGTTCCGGCGGATAACTGGCGCCCGCCGGTGCGCTGGCCAGCGTCACATCCGGGGTGAACAGAGCGCCATGCACCCGCAGCCCGCTGACCAACTGGTTGCCGCTCCGGCAACCGAGCAGGCCCTGGGCATGGAAGCGACCATCGCCGCCATGCCGTGCCGAGGCCTGGGTGGTGGGTCGTCCGGCCAGCAGGATCACCGGGTCGGCCGGCTGCCAGAAGCGCGCCGCCGAGGACGGTTTGATTTCCCAGCCGGTGCCGAGGGTCTTCTGCAGGGCAGCCAGGGCGCTGTCGATCCGGGTTTGCAGGGTAGCGATGCTGCCGCTGCTGGTCTTGCTGCCCGCCAGCGCGCTCACCGCCGACAGGTCGTAGGTCTTGATGAAGGCGCGGGCCTGGTCGGCGGTGAGCGCAGTCGGGTTTGCCTTGTTGAACTGCAGGAGCATGAACTTGGCCCAGTCGACGAACAGCTGCTGGCGCAGGGCATCAAGGTCGGCGCTCTGGCCGTCGAGGCTGCGCTGCAGGCGGTTGACCTGCTCCAACTGCTCCACGGCATCATCCGGCAACTGACCGTTGCCCGCGGACGGATCGGCGCCAGGCGCGGTGACCTGGCGTGCCAGCCACACAGTGCCGCCGGGGTAGGCGGCGAAGCCGGCCTGATGCACCGCCTCGTCGGCCGCAGCGGCGCCACCGACCTTGCCCAGCTCGTGGAGTAGCCCCTGCTGGAAAACGTTGAGCAGGGTTTCCAGGTCGGCCACCTCGGGGTTGCGCGCCTGGATCAGCGCCGCCACCGCCTCGGCGGTGTTGTCGGCGATGACCACGTCGATGCCGTCGGCGCTCGGCGGGGTCAGCCAGGCTCGTTGTGGATCCCAGGTCAGGCCGCTCAGCAGGCCGTTGCACACGGTACGGTTGGGCACGTCGGGGCTACCGCTGAGCGCCCATTCCAGGGTCTGGGCGATATAGGCCTGGCGCGCCTCCACGGTGGTGGCGCTGGCCGGATAGACCAGGGTCGCCAGCGGGTCGCTGGCACTGTTGGCGTACCAGCCCACCACCGAGTAGGACAGCAGCGTCTCGGCGGTGAAGGCCTTGGCGTCGTCATCGTCCAGCGGGTCCCAGAACGAGAACACGTTGGGGCAGTTCGGATACGCCGCGGCATAGGCCGGGGTGCCGTAGCCCACGGTGGTGTTACTGCTGGCATAGGTGCCGCCGTTGCGCCCGGCCCAGTCGGCCTGGCGGTAGACCCGCCCCTGGAACAGGAACGGCTGGCTGGCCCCGGTCAGGTCCGGGGTCACCGGCACTGCCCGCGAATAGATATTCTGCGGCAGGGTCTGGTCCTGCACCTGCTGCAACTGGTCGCTCTCGATCACCCAGGCGGTCTGCACCGTGCTGCCGTCGGCGTTGCCGCCGGCGAAACGGGTCACCAGCCACAGGTTCGGTGCCTGCAGGAAGGCCACCTTGCCACCGTCGGTACGGCCACGAGCGAGGCTGTCGGGCAGCGCCCAGTGCAGGTGGATACCGGGCTGCATGGCGTCCTGGCTGTCGACCGCGTCGAATGGCTTGGGCAACAGGTTCTGCGCCAGGTAGGGGCCCACCGCCTGGGTCGTCGGCATCAGGGCGAAGTTGCTGGCCACCGCGGCGAAACCATTGACCGCGCTGGCGTCTGGTTTGCCGATGACCAGGGCGGTGACATCGATGGGGACGATCAGACCGCTGTCGCTCATGCCGAAACCTCCTTGTCTTGATTGCTGAAGCGCACGGTCTGCACGCCCTCCACCAGCTCCAGGGCGAACTCCGCCGGGGTGAACGGACGCTGGGTACCGTCCGGGGCGAGGTTGGCGTTGCTGGTCACCAGCTGCGCCTGCAGGCTCTTCGCCAGGTCGGCGATCTTCAGCACGCGCTTGCCACCACCGGCGGCGCGATAGCCGACGGCGACGCTGGCGCCATCGATCTGGTCGCCGGGACGGGTGTTGGCCGGTGCAGTCTTGGGCACGGTGACATAGCGCAGCGACTTGCTCGCCTGGCCGATATCGACGCCGAAGTGCATGGCCTCGGACGGCTCGCCGATATCGACATGGCTGATCTGCCCGGTGGTCATGAACAGCAGCACGGTGGGCGCCAGCACCTGCTGGCGCAGCACGCCGTCGAGCAGCGTGCCGTTGGCGTCGTAGGCGCGCACCTCGATGCCCGGCCAGCCGCTGACCACGTTGGAGCGCAGGACGAAGCCGCTGACCGTGGTCGCCGGCGAAACCGCCGCGTACAGGCGCGCCACCAGCTCGGCGTCGATGGCGGCGTCGAAGGTGCAGGAGCGGCCGATGCTGGTGGCGCCTTCGAGCAGGGCATTGATCCAGTTCGGGTCGAGGACGAAGAAGCGGATCGACTCCACCGGCAGCATGGCCTCGTCCGGCACCAGGTAGCCGAAGGGCAGGCCCTTGAGAGCAGCGAGGCTGCCCAGCCACTGGGTGAGCTCGCCGGGTACCGGGTCGCTGCTGTTGGCGCGCAGGAGGCCAGCCTGTGGCTCGGCGACCATGGCCTGCAGGTTGAGGAACTGACTGTTGCGCTGGGCGAGCCGGGTCATTCTGCGGTCTCCGACGAGCTGGAAGAGTGGGCGCACTGGGCGGCCAGGGATTCTGCGATCAGGCCGATGGCCAGGCCGCGCAGGCCGGGCTGGCTGGTAGGTGCGGCACTCAGTGCGCGCAACGCCGAGTTCGGCGTCACCGAGGCTCGCAGGCGCAGGCTGAGAACCTGGGTTTCGCTGTTTTGCGCCACCTTGCGCGCTTCGCTGCGTTTCCACGCATAGAGAGTGCTGGCGAACAGGGCGTTCTGCAGGGCCAGGCCACGGCCGATCTGCCAGGCAGCGGCGTAAGTGACGTCCATCAAGCCGCTGGCCGGGTCGAAGCGCACCGCCTGGTCGGCCACCACCAGTGGCGCGGCACCCGGTGGTGGGACGATGACTGGCGACGAGGAGAATGGCAGCAACGGGCCGCGATACCACGACACCGTGGTGTCGCCAAGGCGGGTCTGGTGGTTCATCGCCGTGTAGCCCATGGCGAAGGCGTTGCCAACGGCCTGCCCGGCGCTGCCGCTGGCGTTCGCCGGGGCGGGCAGCCGCAGCGGTGCGCAATCAACGCCTTCGAGGTAGCCGCTGAAGGTTTCCTGTGGGTCGAGGGAGGTAAACGACCAGCTTGCCAGTGACACCAGGCGAAGTTTGTCCGCCGTGCCGCCGGCGGCCAGGGTCAGCGCCGCGGCGGTTTCGCCGTCGCCGGTGGGCAGGTAGCGCGCCAGGCCTTCCAGGGAGACCAGGTGCACCACACATTTCTGGTTCGGTGCCGGCAGGCGGTTGCCCACCACCACCGAGAAGTTGCCTTCCTGCTCGCCGTCGTCCTGCGCCTGCTTCTGGGTCAGCACCACGCTGCGAGCGTGGGCCAGCCAGTCCAGTTCGTCGAGGGTCGGGGCGATGGCGGCGAACAGCTCGGCCGGCACGTCGATCACTTGGCAGGGGTCATACCACTGCTCGCCGGTGGCCAGGGTGAAGGTGGGTGCATTGCCGGCGGTGCCGAGCAGGGCGTAGCCGTCCGGGTAGCTGGCGGTGCTGGCCGGCAGGCTGCTGGGCGTCGACTTGCCAGCCTTGGCCGCCTCGGCGCTGTGCGGGAACGCCTGGCGCTGCAGGTCGCCGGCCAGCACCGATTGCAGTGGCGGCGCTTCGTCCAGTTCGAACAACAGCAGAGCCAGCCACGCGGCGTTGTCCGCCTCCAGCTCAGGCGAGCGCTCCCAGGGCAGGGTGCGACGCTTGAAGATCACGTGGGGCAGCACGTTCTGGTATTCGCCCTGGTTGTCCGGCGGCGGGAAGCGCGACACCAGCTCGCTGTCGTCGAGGCTGAAGCGCTCGCCACGCACGGCGAAATGCCGGGTGTTGACGAAGGCTTCGTCGAAGGCGGCATCGGCGGTGGCGTTCGGGTCGCTGTTCTGCAGGTGCTGGGTAACGGTGATGCTGTAGCTGCCGGCGGTCAGCGGCGGCAGCCAGTGGGCAACGAACTGTACGCTGCCGTCGCTCAACGGCGTGGAAGAGGCCTTGATCATGAACGGACGGCTCCGGAAGAGGTGGTGGGTTGGGCGCCAAGCACCGAGAGCTGGGGCGCGCTGAGCAGGGTGTTGGCAGCGTTCTGTGCCAGCAGGTCGACATTGACCTGGGTGCTCACCGTGACCCCGGCTGCGGCCAGCTGGGCCAGGATCGCGCTGCGGGCGCTGGCCACGGTGGTATTGGTCAGGGCGCTGGTGAACTGGCCCATGGCGTTGGCCTGGTCATAGCCGGTGGCGGCGGGCACGGTCGGGGCGATCCAGCCCACCACGCGGCTGGCGTCGATTTCCTTGCGCAGCACGCTCAACTGGATTGGCAGCGGGGTGACGTCGGGGTTGTCGGCCTTGGCCTTGATGCGCAGGCCGGTCATTGCGTTGGGAATGGCCCGCTGGGTCGTGTCGTTCAGGTTGCTCAGGCTTGGGTCGAGGGCGGCGTTGATGGACCAGGTCGCTGCCGGCAGGTTTTCCACCACGGCGCTGACGTCGACGCGGATGTCCTCGGCGCTCATCTCGCCGTCGAGCTTGCTGATCACCACGCTATGGCTGGACTCGAAGTAGTCGTTGTTGACTCCCACCGGGCCGACACCGAACGCCGTGTTGCTGGCCGTGATGTTCTGCGCGGCGCCGGACCCGGTGTAGCTGGCCTGCTTGCTCGGCAGGGCGCACCAGGTGGTCAGCTCGAAGCGTTCCGGGTCGAGTACCCAGTCCATGTCGTTGACGCCGGCGAGATCCTTGAGCAGGCCGTTGGCGACCCGCACCAGGCACACCGAGTCGGTCTGCTGCACCGGTGTGGCGGCGCTGAGGCTGGCCGGCAGGGCGGCGAGCAGCAGGGCCCGCGGTGCGGCCTTTGGCGCGCTGCCGCCACCGGGCAGGAACGAGCTCTTGAAGTCGCTCCACTGGATCGGCTTGACCTCGTTCCTGTTACTGTCGCCGAAGTTGATGGTGATGCTGATCACGTACAGGTCGGCGGTGGCGGTGCCGGCGAATTCCGGGCCCCACAGCTGGATCTGCACGCCGACATGGACGCTGACGGTGAACGAGGTGATGCCGATGTCGACCTTGTACGAGGCGCCGAGGCTGACGCCGATGTCGGCGGCGTAGTGGAACGGCTTCCAGCCCAGCAGGAAGTCCACCCAGGCTTTGAACCAGGCGCGCAGATCGCCGCTCTGCCACACCGCCTCCAGGCTGCCGCCGGCCATCACCGCCGAGGGCACCAAGGCGAAGTACAGGCCGCCCTTGACCGTCAGCTCACGGGTGATGCTCCAGTTGAAGCCCAGCCGCGGTACGTCCGGGTACCAGTCCGGCTTGCTGAACGCCGGGTGGTAGCCGCCGAGGGAGACGACGAAGTCGCCGGCCTTGTAGCCGTAAGGGTTATCCGGGTTGTCCTTGGTCCAGGCGGCCACGGCGAAACCACCAGTGAGGTGGCAGTCGCGGGAAAGGATGAAGGAGTTGGCGGTCAGCTGCGCACCGAGGAACAGAGTGCCACGGTTGAAGTTGTAGGACGCCTTGAGCACCAGCTCGGCATAGCCGATCGGCGACGAGGTCTGCGGCGGCACCGACACCGAGGCCAGGCCGAGCAAGGCGATCTCGAACTCGTTGCCCAGCTTGCCGGCGGCAAGGATGAAGCCCTTGATCATCTGGAACGAAGCAACCCGAACGCCAAGGGCAAGGAAATAGTCGCCATAGGAAGGCGGCACGTACTCGTGCATCACCTTCAGCGCCTGCGAGGCGTCCTTGCCGGCGAACGGCGAACCGCCGTTGACCGCGGCGATCAGCGGCATCTGTTCGAGCTTGTCGAGGCCAGGGATGATCAGGTCGCGGTTGAAGCCGAAGCCTGCCGCCAGTGCATCCACCTGGAGGAAGGGCGGGCCGCCGATGGGGGCGGCAAGCACGGCGTAGGCGAACAATGACGGCGAGCCATCGAGGGAGGCGTAGGAGGCCATGGCCGAGAGCTGGAAACTCGGCACCTTGAGCATCAACTGGCCGTCGTATTCGGTGACTTCGTTGCCCTTGGCATCCTCGGTGACCACCTTGAGCAGGCCGCCGTTGATGGTTACCGAGCCGTTGTCGTAGCCGATGAACAGGCCGTCGAGAGAGGCACCGTCGGGAATCGGCGGCAGCACCGGGCGGAAGGCGATGGCCGCGCCGATCAGGTCGATCTCGATGCCGCCCATGGCGAAACCGCCGTCGAGCATCAACCACACGCGCTGCTCGCGGTAGGCCACGCCGACCCGGCTGAGGCTGATCGGGCCGAAGCTCTTCTGCACATTGACCCACTTGCCCTGAGCCTTGGCGGTACCGGCAGGTACCGGCGCGGTGTTTTCGTTGGCCGCCACAAGCCGTGCCTGCTTCGGCTTCGATGGCTTGGCGAAGACCAGTTGCAGCGGCTTGGCCGGCTGGTCGCCGAGCATCAGGTTGGCCGACAACACCACCCGGCCCTCGACGCTGAGCGCCGGGACCTGCGGCTGGCCCTTGGGAATCACCGCATTGACTGCGTCGACCTGGTCCTTGTCGAATACTGCAGAGGCGATCACCAGCCCCATGCCGTCCAGGCCGACCTGCTGGATCGACGCCAGCTCGTTGCCGACCACCGGCAACTGCGAGATATCTGCTTCCACGGCGATGTCCACCACTGCCGCGTAGATCCGCCCCTGTTCGCTGGGCACGCAGACCAGGCTCACCGCGACCTTCTCGGTGCTGGCGGTAAGCACCAACTGCGACTTGTTGAAGTCGTAGGTGAACGAGGCCTGATTGAGCACGGGCAGCAGTTCTGCCGGCACCCCGGAGAGGTCGATGGCGAAGGTCTGGGCCAGGTCGACCAGGGCCAGGGTCTTGCCGGCGGTGGGCACCAGCTCGGCGCGCAGCATCTTGACCTTGCTGTCCTGGGTGAAGGTGACGGCGAAGGTGGCTGCACCGATCACCACCTTGCCGTTGAAGTGACCTTCCCAGGCGGTATTGGGTTTCGACAATTCGAGGTCGACGCTGAAATCCAGCTCTGTGCCGGCGATGGGGAAGCTGCCCTCGCAGGCGAAAGTGAATTTCGAGGTGCCGGTGTCGAGGCTGACCGCCAGGTTCTGCAGCTCCAGCTCGCTGATGGCGGCGGGGCAGCTCACGTTGAATTGCCGGGTAAGGTCGTTGATCAGCTTGCCGATGGCTAGCGGCTGGCCGTACGCGGTGCTGCCGGAGATCTTCCAGCCCTTGTCGTAGGCCGCTGCGACGGCAATATCGACGCCGGCCAGGGTCAGGTTGGCGTTCATCGAGCCAGTGGTGGCGTCACTGGTTTTGACAATGTTCACATCGACGTTGTTCAGTGCCAGCGGGCCGGCGCTGAACACCTCGGTCATGCCCACGGCGAAGCTGTAGCTGCCTTCCGCCGGCACGGTGTCGAAGGCCAGCTTGGTCACCGTGGTATCGGGGAAGCCGGCGGCATCACCGAGGTACTGAATCAGCACGTTGCGGATCTTCACCGGGGTCATTGGCGACAGATTGCCGCCGAGTTGCAGCGGTGGCAGGCCGATGGACAGCAGCAGGTCGGCCGGGGCCTGGTTGAAGGTGAAGGGCAGGGTGGCGCTGACGCTGGCATTGAGCAACTGGCGCTGCTGCCAGTCAAAGGCGATCTCGACGCTGTCCAGCACCAGATTGGCCAGCGGTAGTTTGGCCACCGCGTCGCTCACCGCGGTGGCTGCGGCATCGCCTGCGATCAGCCCGGCAAGGGCGGCCAGGGCCGGCTGGCGGTTACCGTCGGCGCTGACCAGGATGGTCACCTGGCTGCTGCCATTGAGACTGACGGTCACTGTCCATGGCTGGCCGCCGATCTGCAGGCTGCCGCCTACCGTGCCGCTGAGGCGGGTGACGCTCTGGTCCATTTCGGTCTGGCTGGCGCTGGTCAGGGTCACCCAGGCGCCGGTAAGACTGGGGCCGCCCTGGACCAGAGACCAGTCGCCGCTGACCCCGGTGGTGATTGCGCAGCGTGTGTCGTCATTGCCGCCATAACTGGCGACCACCTCGATCTGCTTGAACGGCATGTCGGCGAACAGCGGCAGGTCTACCGGCAGCCAGCCGCCGAAGCGGTTGGCGAAGGCAAAGTTGCCTACCGCCAGCAGCGGCAGGCGGCTGTCCGGCGGGGTCAGGTCGAGGACCAGGGCGTTGTTGTCGTCGAGGCTGCCGCTGAAGGTCAGGCTGCTCTGGCCGAGGGTCGCGCTGGCGACGCTGCTCAGGCTGGCGCTGATGGCCTGGCCCTGGGCGCTCTGGGTGAAGGTCAGGGTCAGCTGGCAGAGGCTGGGGTTGGCGCCGAGGCCGTTGAGCGTCCACTCGCCGCTGGGCGTGCCGCTGACGCTGAAACTGGCCGGCCAGGCGCTGCCGGGGTCGCTGATGCTGGCGCTGGCCAGGGTCACGTTGCAGGCACCGAACAGACTGTCCAGGGCGCTGATACCCGTGGTTCCAGCGCCCAGGGCAAGGTTGCCGGCGGTGTCGATCTTCTGCTTGAGCTGGGCCTGCAACTGGCTCAGGTCCTGCGTAACGGCATTCATGGCGGTCATAGGGTGGTGCCTCCAGGAAAGATCGGTCCGCCTCAGGAAAGGGAGTCCTGTACGTCCTTGTTGGCTGATGCCTTGTAGTAGCTGACGGTGAACAACGGTTCGCCCCCGGTGAGGGCTTCACCCAGGGCGGCCAGTGCCGTCGACGAGTTGACCTTGACCGTGTCGAGGGCGTAATGCAGCGCCTGCCTGGCCGGGTCGAGCCGGCCATTGCCGCAGATTGCCCCGGCAATGGCGCCGGTAACCACGCCAGCCTGGGTACTGCCGCAGGCGCGGGTGATGGTCAGCCCCACCATGGCCGGGCTCGGGTTCGCAGCGGCGCGGGCGGCCAGCTTGTAGCAGTTGCCCAGGTCATAGAAGGTTTCGCCAGCGGCTTCGCAGGCTTTTTCGGCTGCGTCGAGGGCGGCGCCTGCCAATTGCATGGCCTGGGCCTGGTTGCCGGCGCCGCGCACCCGTTGTGCGGCGGTCGCGGCCTGGGTGGCCAGGGCCGCTACACGTCCGGCGCCGTTGCTGAGGATGTCCCGTGCCCGGGTGGCCTGGTCGTTCGCGGTTTGCGCGGCGACGGTGTATTCGGACAGGGGCACGTAGCGGTTGACCAACTGGTAGGCCGTGCCCAACCCGTCGATACAATCCGCCAGCGCAGCGAAGCCGGCCAGCGGACCGGGCACCGCCGCACTGGCGGTGGCGGCGGTTTGCGCGGCGCTGTCTACGCAACGGTAGACGTCGTCCATGGTGGCGGCGCGCTGGAGGGCACTGCGCTGCGCGTCGATCGCGTCCAGCCAGTCTTCCTGGTCGAGGGGTTGCACGCTCAGCCCGGCGAGGTACTCGCTATTGATTCCGCCGCTGGTCTTGCTGCGCAGTATCCACAAGGCGGTCGCCGCATCGCGCGCCTCGGTGGTGTTGGCCAGCGCCATGACCACATCCACCAGCGTGCCTTTGACCGCCGCTTCGGCAGCGGCCTTGGCGGCCACCGGGTTGGGCGTCAGGCCCACGGCCTTGGCGGCGATATCGGCAACCGCGAGCACCGCGCGCCAGGTGCTGGCCGGGAAGTTGCGGTTGGCGAAGGCCTGGGCCTCGCTGACCTTCACCAGCAGGTTGCCGGGCCGGTTGCTGGCATTCGGATCACCGGCGACGATGCCCAGGGTGACGAAGGCATTGCTCATGTTCTCGGCGCTGTCGAAGCCGGTGAAATAGGTTCGCCGTGGCCGTCCGGGCGAGGCCGGCGGCGGGGGCGGGGTGACGCCGTTGCCGCGGGGATAGCCGTTGAGCACGTCGACCGTGGCCGCAGCCGGGTGGCCGTGCTGGTTGCCCGTGCTATTGGAAACCATCACCGCCAGCGGACGCATGCGCTGGAGGAATTGTGCCGAGGTGGCGGTGTCGGCGCCATGGTGGCTGGCCTTGACTACCAGGACACGGCCTGCGGCATCGTCGTTGGGGTTGGCCAGTTGGGCGATCAGGGCTTCCTGGGGATCTTCTATATCGCCACCGATGTAGTAGCTGAACTCGCCGAAGCGTAGCAGGAAGGCCAGGCTGCAGGCGTTCTCCGCTTCGCTGACCCCCTGTGCGGCCTTGACGGGGGTGCCGTTGGGGCGCTGCACCCACTGGTTGCAGGCGATGCAGGTCAGGGTCGGTGCGCGGTCGCCGCTGAGCTGGAGGAGTTCTGCCTGAGGGCCGCTGAGCAGCCATTGCGGAGCCTGGTTGATCGCCTGGCAGACCTGGAAGGCCGTGGCACCGGCGGGAACCGCCGGGCTGCCGGTTTTGGACACCATGCTGGAGGTAATGCAGGGCTTCAGGTCTGCGGCCTGCACAGCGCGGGTCACGCGGTTGCGTTCGGGCTTGCAGTTGATCGCGGTGAGGTAGCGCAAGTACAGGTCGCTGGGCCCCTGGGCCGGCCAGCCACGGTCGTAGACACGCGCCGTGTCAAAGGTGGTCACCGCCTTCGCGAGCAATGCTGCCACCCCGCCCAGGTGGTCGCCGTCGTAGTGGGTGACGACCACGGCATCGACCTTGGCCAGCCCGGCCTTTTCGGTGATGTAGCTGTATACGTGGGGCTCGGCGTCCTTGCGCCCGCCGTCGATCAGCACCGCACGGACCCGCTGGCCCTCGGCATTTTCCGGGTTTTTCGCGACGATCAGAGTCGCGTCGCCGGCCTTCTTCACATCGATGTGGTGAATCTCCAGCGACCAGGCCATGGCTCAGGCGCTCGCGCGTGCGGCCACGGCGCCGCTCAGGGTGTCGATCAGCGCATCGATGCTAGACAGCGAATTGAGCTGTTCTACCGGCACCTTGATACGCAGTTCGCGCATGGCATCGGAGACGATGGTGATGATGTCCAGGCTGCTGGCACCGAGGTGGTCGAAGCGCAGCTGGGTATCGATCGGGCCGAGGTCGAGGAAGGCCAGGGCGGCCTCGGTATGGCGCAGGACCACTTCGCGAACCATCTCGTGGATATCGTGCATAGCGTCGCTCCTTGTCATGGCACCCAGTTCAGCCCACCGGTGAGGTGGATGGCCTGGCCGTTGATGAAAGCGGCCCCGTCGCAGGCCAGGTACAGGACGGCCTGGGCCACGTCGTCTGGCGTGCCGAGGCGGCCGCTCGGGCACTGCCCGAGCCAGTGTTCGAAGGTTTTGGGCGCCGCTGTCTCGCGGCTCATGTCGGTGTCCACCAGGCCCAGCACCAAGGCGTTGGCGGTGATGCCGCGGCGCCCGTATTCGCGCGCCAGGGTAGCGGCCATGGCGATCAGCCCGGCCTTGGACACGTTGTAGGCGAGCTGCCCGCTCATGCCGTACGCGGCCACCGAGGAGAGCAGCACGATGCGCCCGCGGCGGCGGGCGATAAAGCCCGGCAGCAGGGTTCGGCACAGGCGGAAGTTGCCGTCCAGGTTGACTTCCATCACCGCCCGCCAGTCGGCGTCAGGCAGTGACACGGCAAGGCTTGGGCGGTTGATCGCGGCATTGCCCACGAGCACGTCGATGCCGTCCAGCAATTGGTCGGCCTCTTCGCAGACGGCATCGATGGCTGCTCCATCGGCCATGTCCAGACGCAGGGCCAGGCAACGCCGCTGCGGGGCTATTTCCTTCGCGTGGCGCTGCAGCGCGGTGGCGGCAGCGGCGTCCTGGTTCCAGGTGAAGGCGACATCATGGCCGGCCAGCAGCGCCTGTTCGACGATGCGTCGGCCGATGCCGCGGCTGCCGCCGGTGACAAGGAAATTCATGGACGGGGCTCCCAGCGACCCAGGATCGCCACACAGTTGTTGCCGCCGAAGCCGAACGCGTTCTTCAGCAGGTAGCGCACCGGATGCGCCACCGCGCCGGCGGCGCAGACATCGAAGTCGAGTTCCGGGTCGGGGTCGTCGAGGTTGATGGTCGGGTGCAGCTGACCGGCGCGCATCTGCGCGATGGCCGCTACCAGCTCCACCAGCGGTGCCGACCAGCAGGTATGGCCGAGCATGGATTTCGGTGCATTGACCTTGAGCCGGTCCAGGTGCGCGCCGAACACCCGGCGGATCGAGCGGGCTTCGGTAAGGTCGCCCAGCGGCGTCGAGGTAGCGTGGGCACAGATGAAATCGATATCGCCGGGCTGCAGGCGGGCTTCGCGCAGGGCAGCCTGGATGGTGCGGGTCTGGCCATCTTCCTGCGGGCTTGGCTGGCGACTGGCATCGGAGCGGGCGGCCACGGCGAGGACTTCGCACAGCGGCTCGGCGCCGCGGGCCTGGGCGAGGTCGGCACGTTCGAGTACCAGGCAAGCGCCGCCGTGGGCCGGGACGAAGCCTTCGCGGCGGCGGTCGAAAGGCCGGCTTGCCTGTTCCGGGTGATCGTTGAAGGAGCGCTGGCTGACCGCCTGCATCAGGGCCAGGGCGTGCAGCTCCAGCGGCGAGTAATCGAGCACTGGAGCCAGCACCACGACCCGTTGGGCATCGCCGAAACGGATCTCATTGAACGCCGCGCGCAGCGCCAGGGCGCCGCTGGCGCAAGCCCCGCCGACGCTGTAGCCGGGGCCGCGGATGCCGAGGACTTCCGAAGCCACCGCGGCATGGTCGGTGTCCAGCCCGGCGAGGCCGAACTGAACGTCGATATGGTCGGGGTCCTGCTCGAACTGGCGGAAATTGTTGTAGTAATAGTTCTGGCCGATGTTGTGGCCGCCGACGATGATCGCGGTTTCGCCGTCATCACCCGCAGGCAGGTCGAACAGCCCGGCGTCCTGCCAGGCGCGCCCGGCCATCAGCACCGACAGCGCGGTGGACCAGGGCAGGCGGTTGCTCGCCCGGCGCAGGCGCAGGCGCGGTGCATCCGTGAGGCTGTCGGCCAGGGCGCAGAGGCGCGGGCGCGGATCGAAGCCTTCCAGGCTACCACCAACCTTGGTCGCGATCTGGCGGTCGAAGCTGCTCCAGCGACGAATGCCAGAGCGCCCGGCCAACAGGTTGTCGAGCAGGCTACCGGGGTCCTCGCCGAGGGCTGTAAGTACCGACATCCCTGTCACTACCACATGGGGCGTTTCAGACATGACATCCCTCCATCACTACCACGCTGCGCACAGCGCCGGCGACGCTGATACGCCCGCCGAAGATCGCCAGCATGCCGTTGTCGTCGAGCATTCCTACCTCGATGTCCATGATGTCGCCAGGGCGTACCTGGCCAAGAAACTGGGCGCCGAACACCCGCGTGGCGAGGATCTCCAGCGGTTGCGCCGGGCAGCCCCGGGCCATGTGCAGCAGGCACTGGCCGGCCTGGGCGATGGCTTCTCCCTGGAGCGCACCGGGGTAGATCGGGTTGCCGGGAAAATGCCCGCCGAGCACCGGATCCTCGGGATCGACGCGGCGTTGTGCGTGCAGCACATGGTTGTCCGGGTCCCAGGCCAGGACGCGGTCTATCAGCAGGAACGGCGACCGGTGTGGCAGCATCTGTTCCAGGGGCGGAAAGGCAACCGCGGCGGAGGATCCCGCCGTGGCTTGCAGCAGTGGACCACGACGCAGCCGAGCGAGTGCGGCTGCGACGTCCAGGGCGGCGCTGGTGCTGGCCATGTCAGGCCGCCCGGGCCTTAGTCACGGCCACGGCGTTGTCCAGCACCCATTGCAGGGCGGCGTCGGCTTCCACCTTGGGCACCGCAGCCACCGCGCAGGAGGCTGCGTTGCGGCAGGCAATGCCGTAGTGCTCGTAGCCGGCGAACCACACAGCTTCATAGGCGGCGACGGTGTGTAGCGGCGTACCGCTACTGCCACTGCGCAACCCCTGGCTAAGGGGCTCCATCAACGCCTTGACCGCACCGCGATAGCCCTCGACCTGTTGCCGGATATTGGCGTTGAGGGCAACGCCACGTGGCAGACTGCGGGTCTCCACCAAGGCTTGTTCATAGGCGTTGATAGTGCTGCTTACGAAGTGGTTGCTTCCTACTACCGGGTCGCTGCTGGCTGCGTGTTTGGCGAAAGCCAGCGACAGTTCGCGGAATTCCGTTTCGCTGAAGAACTCGTCCTGCAGGGCGAGATACACCTTCACCGGCAGCGGGATCGGCAGAGTCGCCAGGATCTCCAGGGGCAGTTCGGTGGCACTGTACTGGGCGAACATCTCGCGGATCTTCGCCTCGGGGAAATCGTCGCAACGGGCAAGCTGGATCACCCGGTCCACGGACATTGTGTAGCTCATGACGGGCTTCCTTTCAGGTGTTGGACAGGGTGTAGGCGACGGTGATGGTGTCGCCGGCTGTGGGGAAGGTCTTGTTGTAGTTGTATGACGAAGCTGTGCCACCGACGCCGAGGATGTTCGCGGAGTTGGTACCGTTCATGTTGAACTGCAGGATGAACTGGGTGCCATCGTCGGCCTGGTAGGTGACCTTGCCGTCCGGCGTCTGGCCGTTGGCGACAAACACGGTGGTCGCATTGCTGCCGGCCGCCACCGAGGTCGGCGGGGTGGTCGTCCAGTTGGCGCCGTTGAGGCTGTACTGGGTGCTGACCAGCACCAGCCGTTGCGAGGTGGTGAGGGTACCGGTGCAGGTACGGTTGGGGGTTGGACTGCTGCCGCCGCCACTACTCATAAGCGTTCTCCATGATGGCTTTGCCGTGTGGGTGGGTCAGGATGCCGCGGCCAGAAGCGTGCCGGACAGGAAGCCCGCAGAAACACGGCTGACCGTGTTCGGCAGGGCGGAAAGAGTGGTGGCGGCGCTGGGCCAGTTCACGGCATTGCGCGTCGCGCCCATCGGCCCCTTGGCCGTGGCGGCAGCGAGGAACACATAGGCCTCGTCGCGGACCGCGCAGTTGAGATCGAGGGCTGGGGTCAGGCCGCTGCTGGCGACGTTCTCCACCCCTTGCCAGGCGCGGGCGGCGTTGACCTTGGCATGCTTGAGAGTGCTGCCCTGGGCGGCGAAGAGGTGAACGAACTGGCCCTGCACTGCGGCGCCGGCGCTGATGCAGTCGATCGTCGAGCCGGCGTCAAGGCCTAGGCGCGTGCTGACCTCGCTCCAACCGCTGTCCCAGACCTGGGCGCCATTGCGTACGCTAAGCCAGATGCCTTTGCTGCCGGAGGCAAAGACGAATAGCTGGCCGTTGATGACCGCGCAGGCCACCCGAGTGCAGCCGGCCGGCAGGCCGCTTGAGGGAATCGCGCTGAAGCCGCTCCACGCCGCACCGGCCGCCTGGCTGGCCAGCCATACCTGGTTGCCGGACAGGGCCGCGACCACTACCACGCTGCCGGCCAGGGTGGCGGCGATGTCGCCGACCTGGCCGACGTTGGCGGTGCTCAGGGGCATTGGTTGCTGGCTTTCCCAGTTGCCGACCACGGTGGCCGAGTTGTGCCCGATGACTCCGTTGGCCAAGGTGAAGACGAAGAGCCGGCTGGCCAGGCTGGTGGTGGCCAGCGCCTGGATCGGCGAAGGCTGCACCGGCGGTGATACGGCCTTCACGGCCGACCAGGTGCCGACGCCGTTCTGGCTGGCCAGCCAGGACAGTCCGGTGGTTTGGTGGTAGGGCGCGAAAGCCTTCAGCAACTCGTGGTAGCAGACCAGGCAGAAGCCGGCGGCGGGATCGCGCATCAGGCAGTTCTGGCTGGGCCGGTAGATGCCCTTGAGATAATTGCCGCCGCCTTCGAAGGCGCCGATCATCCAAGGTTGCCAGCCGCTGGCCGACACATCGGAGGGCAGGGCACTGAAGCCGGGCGTCAGATACTGCTTCCACTTCAGCGAGGCGGCGTTGAGGTTGGTGGTGAGGTTGGGGCTGCTGGGCTCGATGTCCGGGTAGCTGCCGGACTGGGTGGAGTACTCGACGCCGAGTCCGGCCACCAGTTGGGCGATGGCCCGGGCCAGCAGGGCAACGTTGCCGCTGTCCAGGGTCAGGGTGCACAGGCTGCCGCCGAAGCTGCCGCCGGCGCTGCTGGTGTTGGCGATGACCACGGCCAGGTGCCAGGTAAGGCCGGCAGCGGTCAGGGCAGCGCTGACTTTCGTCGGGTCGGCGCTCAGGTTGCTGGCCGAGGCGCCGCAGCTGGCAGTGCCCAAGGCGCTGTTCGGCGACATGCCGGACTGGCTGGAAACGGTGTCGAGCTGGTAGACGTTGATAGCATCCTGCAGGCGCCAGGAAATCGGCACGATGCCGTTGAGGCCGCTGATCAGCGTGGTGACGGCCTGGTGGAAGGCCTCGAGTTGGCTGGAGGTGAAGCCGTCGCCGGTGATGGCGATGAGAAAGCGTTTTCCGTCGATACCGTTGTCGACGATTTTCGAGCACGAAGCAGCAGCATCCATCAGAAAAGCCCTCATCCCTAAGGTCAAAATTCTTACTGGAAAACGCAAACTGATCTTACTTCACTCGTGGCATATTGCTATAGGTTTTTCCTGGTCGTCAATACGTAAGCGTAAGATGAATCCCCGATCCTCCCCAAATCCAGTCCCTCGAAGACATGGTGCTGATGGATGATGCCGAGCTGGGCATGATCAGCTGATTTCACGTTATTGATGGGGGCACACGAAGCGTGCCGCTCTTTGCAATGGGAAGGCGGGCGTCCTGTTCGATTCTTTCTGCGCCCTGGCGTAATTCCGAGATATCGCGCTTTGGTGGCGTGCCGAATTGTCGCCCATATTCGCGACTGAACTGCGAGGGGCTTTCATAGCCAACCTTGAAGGCTGCAGTGGCGGCGTCCAGGTGTTCATTGAGCATCAGCCGTTTTGCCTCGTTCAACCTCAACCATTTCTGATACTGCAGCGGGCTCATCGCGGTGAGCTGGCGGAAGTGCTGATGGAAGGTCGAGAGCCCCATCTGCACCCGAGAGGCCAACTCATCTACCCGCAGCGGCGCGGCGTAGTTCAGCTTCAGCCAGTCGATGGCCTTGGCGATTCGATGCCCCTTGCTACCGATGGAGGCGATGGACCGGAGCAGGGGGGCCTGGTCGCTCAGCAGCAACCGATAGTGGATTTCTCGCTGAATCAGGGGCCAGAGCACGGGTATCGCATCAGGTTCCTCCAAAAGCTCGATCAGTCGGCTGAAGCTCTCCAGCAGCTTCGGGCCCAGCACACCGACGCCGGCGCTTGTGTGCACAGACTCACCGCTCACCGTAAGACGGCCATCTTGCGCGATCAACTCTGCCAGTGTGCGCAGGTCGAGCTTGAACACCAGGCCCAGGCACGGTGCACCTTCGCTGGCCATCGTCACTGCCGAATGGGCAGGGATGTTCAGCGAGGTGACCAGGAAGCGGGTCGTGTCATAGGGGAACACGTCGCTGCCGATGACCATTTCCTTGGCACCCTGCACAACCAGCACGATGCTCGGCTCGACGATGCAGGTGATCGGTGGGGCTGGTGTGTTACGCCGGTAGACGCTGAGGTCTGCGATGCGTGTCGCGAAATCGCCAGCCGTTGGCGCGTGGGCGCCGATGACCTTGTATAGCGTGGCCATCGGGTGCGTGAGCAAGGGCGGTTGTGTGGTGGCGGACATAGGAAGCCTCCGATCATCTTGTGGAAAACACTACTCGCGCGTCCGTTCAGGTGTCCATGCCCGGGCGGCATGGTCTGGAGATTCAGGCAAGAAAACCACTCGTTTGATCTACTGATACGCCGTTTTAACCGCGGAAGATGGGCGGCAGGCGAGGTGGCCAGAGTGCTTTGCAGCGACTGCCCCTCGCACCACTTCCATTTCGAGCAGACAGGAAAATGTGCATGAAGTCTTTGTTCGTTGCGTTTGCCCTGATGGCCAGTTCATTCACTGCGGGAGCCGCCGATATGTCCCATGGGGCCAACAATTTCTACAAGAGTGAGCAGGTATCACTCGAACGCGTTTCCTTCAAGAACCAGTTTCAGTTGAACACGGTCGGAAACCTGTTCGTTCCCAAGAACCTGAACCGCAATACCCGTTATCCCGCCATTATCGTCGGCCACCCGATGGGGGCGGTGAAGGAACAAAGCTCGAATCTCTACGCCCAGAAACTGGCAGAGCAGGGGTTCGTCACCCTGGCTATCGACTTGTCGTTCTGGGGCGAAAGCGAGGGGCGTCCGCGCAACCTGGTATCGCCGGACATCTACGCGGAAGACTTCAGTGCGGCGGTCGACTATCTCGGTGCCCAAGCCTTCGTCGATCGCAACCGTATCGGTGTGCTGGGCATTTGCGGCAGCGGCAGTTTCGCTATCAGCGCAGCCAAGATCGACCCTCGAATGAAAGCCATTGCCACGGTCAGCATGTATGACATGGGCGCCGCCAATCGCAATGGACTCAAGCATGGTGTAACGCTGGAGCAGCGCAAACAGGCTATAGCCGAAGCGGCTGCACAGCGGGATGTGGAGTTTGCCGGCGGGGATACCAGGTACACCAGCGGCACGGTTGATCGGCTGACCGAGCATTCCAACGCCATCGAGCGGGAGTTCTACGATTTTTACCGTACACCTCGGGGTGAGTTCACTCCCAAGGGCCTGCCGCCACTGCTGACAACGCACCCAACCCTGACCAGCAACGTCAGGTTCATGAACTTCTACCCGTTCAATGATATCGAGACGATTTCGCCACGCCCGATGCTATTCATTGCAGGAGAGAACGCGCACTCGCGTGAGTTCAGCGAAGAGGCGTATCGCCTTGCCGGCGAACCCAAGGCGCTGGTGATCGTGCCTGGCGCCGGTCATGTCGACCTCTATGATCGCGTCGAATTGATTCCCTTTGGCAAGCTGACCGCTTTCTTCCGCGAAAACCTCAAGTAACCCCTGCTTTCAGCCCGGCAGGCTCGGCTTGGGCATCTGCTTTTCTGTAACTTGCGCCACGAGAACCACCATGACCAGCTCAGCGATACCTCTTCAACATTCAAGCAGACAGGTCTGGGGCGCCGTCCTGGCGATGTCACTCTGTGCCTTTGCCCTGGTGGCGTCCGAATTTCTGCCGGTGAGCTTGCTTACGCCACTTGCCACTGATTTGTCGCTTACTGAAGGCGAGGCCGGTCAAGCCATTTCGATCTCGGGCTTCTTCGCCGTAGTCACCAGTTTGTTGCTGTCCACCCTGACGCAGGGGACTGATCGAAAGCCCGTCCTGTTGGGCACCACGGCGTTAATGCTGGTTTCCGGCGCAATGGTGGCGTTTGCCCCGAATTACATGACCTTGATGATGGGGCGGGCCGTGCTTGGGATCGCCATTGGTGGCTATTGGTCGATGTCCACCGCAGTGATGATGCGTATAGCGCCTGAAGCCCTCGTTCCCAAAGCCATTGCCGTGATGCAGGGCGGTACTGCGCTGGCCACGGCAATCGCGGCCCCGGTCGGCAGTTACCTGGGCGGCCTGATCGGCTGGAGAGGGGCATTCCTCTGTGTCGTACCTTTGGCTGCAATTGCGTTGATCTGGCAAGCCTTCACGCTGCCGGCAATGCCTGGCGAGCGCGGTACGGTTTCGGTGACCGGCCCCCTGCGTTTGCTGGGAGACAGCAAGGTTGCGCTTGGCATGGCTGCAGTCGCATTCCTCTTCATGGGGCAGTTCACGCTGTTTACCTACCTTCGCCCGTTCCTGGAAACCGTGACACACGTGGACGTGCCCACGCTGTCGCTGCTGCTGCTGATCATTGGTGTGGCGGGACTGGTGGGAACGATGATGGTTGGTTCGCTCGTAAGCCGGCATCTGTTCAGAGTGCTGCCAGGTATTCCCCTGCTGATGGCCGTCGTCGCATTCGCTGTGATTTCGACTGGTTCATGGATTGTCCCGACGGCGGTGCTGCTTGGTGGCTGGGGCTTGATTGCCACTTGTGCGCCAGTGGGTTGGTTCACCTGGCTAGCCAGGATGCTGCCCGAGGACGCCGAGGCCGGGGGAGGCCTGATGGTCGCGGTGATACAGCTGGCGATAACGGTAGGTGCGACTTCGGGTGGGGTGCTTTATGACGGTGTTGGGTACCAGGCGACCTTCATCGCCAGTGGAATGATGCTCTTGGTAGCGACTGCCTTGACCATGAGGGTAGGGCGGTATCGATAGAGTACAAATGTGCTCCCTAAATGTGCAAAGGCTCAGTTTGAATGGACGCTTGTCGCTGCCAGGCCTGCGGCGACATCCCCTCGGCCTTCACGAATGTGCGACAAAAGTGGGACTGATCGCAGAAGCCGCACTCCAGTGCGATTTCGGCGAGCATCATTCCCGAGCTCCCCAGTAGTTCCTTGCTTTTGCGCAACCGTTGTTCACGCATCCACTGTTGCGGGGGCACCTGCAGGGTATCCCTGAACATTCGTGTGAAATGGCTACGCGACAGCGAGCAGGCTTGGGCGAGTTCCGTAACCGTTATGCCGGTGTCCAGGTTCTCCAGCATCAACCGCTTGGCAGTCGTGACCTGCCAGGGCTTGAGGAGCCCGGTTGTTTTCAGTGCGACAGTCGCCAGCACAGTGCAGTGATCACTGTTCATACAAATCCATTCATCAATGAAGTGGGCACGCACGTTTCGAGTGGGCAGAGCAGGCCACTGCAGCCTCGGCGCGGGCTACAGACGATAAACGCTCGATTCGATGGCCTGGCTCAGCCAGCCGGCATACCCATCAGCGGGTCAATGAACAGCCCCTGGAGGCAGGGGCTGGCAATGGTCAGACAGTGGCAGCAACCGGGGCCAGGGTTGGGCCGTGCTGAACGCGCTCGGGTGCTTTGTGCACCATGGTGTAGGCATAGTCGACACCCATGCCGTAGGCGCCGGAGTGTTCTTTCACCAGCTCCATGACGGCATCGTAGGTATCGCGGTTTTTCCAGTCGCGCTGCCACTCCAGCAGCACTTGCTGCCAGGTCACCGGAATTACGCCTGCCTGGATCATGCGCTGCATGGCGTAGTCGTGGGCTTCCTTGGTGGTGCCACCGGAGGCGTCAGCAACCATGTAGATTTCATAGCCGGCATCGTTCATCGCCGACAGCGCGAAGGTGGTGTTGCACACCTCCGTCCACAGGCCGGATACGATGACCTTGTTGCGACCGTTTTTCTTCAGCGCGTCTCGCACCTTCTGGTCATCCCAGGAGTTCATGGAGGTTCGCTCCAGCAGCGGAGCGTCGGGGAAGACGGCGAGCAGCTCGGGGTAGGTGTGCCCAGAGAAGCTTTCAGTCTCGACCGTCGTGATGATGGTGGGCACATTGAAGATCCTGGCCGCCTTGGCCAGGCCTACGGTGTTGTTTTTCAGCGTCTGGCGATCAATGCTCTGAACGCCGAAGGCCATCTGTGGCTGCTGATCGATGAAGATCAGTTGGCTGTTGAACGGGGTCAGGACTTCAGTTTTTGGATTGTTCATTTTGGTTCCCTGTCAGCTGGATGATGGTCATCGCACAAGTCACGGCGCCTGCCTTCTGCAGACTGTGCTGAGGCACTGGATGACGTCCTCAGTGATGCCCGTTGCTTGAGTCCGAGCAAAGATTAGCGAATCGCAGTGCGAAGCGGTGGCGCACTTCTGCGCTTTCAGAAGCGCATTAATGCGCCATGCGCTCGTTCATCCTGCTGCTAGGATTCGCACGCAAACGCGGATCTACCTGATCCGGTTTGCGCCAGGAGAAAGCGATGGCAGCTTCACAACCACTCAACAAACAAACCGCCTATTGGGGCGTTCCGTGGGAGAAGGCTTACGGGTATACGCAGGCACGGCGGGTAGGGAACGAGATCTACGTATCGGGCCAGTTCAATCATGACGAAGAAGGGAACCTGGTCGCGCCGGCCCCCTTGGATCGTGACGGCAGGCCCTGTGATTTCTCTTCGATGGGGGACCAGATGCGCACCTGCTACGACAATATCGCCAAGCTGCTCGCGCTGTACGGAGCGACGCTTGAAGATGTCGTGGAGGAGACGCTCTACGTACTGGACATGGACGCGGCCTTTGCCGTGGTCGGCACGGTGCGCAAGGCCGCTTACGGTACAGAACGGCCTCAATGCGCCAGTAACATCA
Source organism: Pseudomonas sp. 43(2021) (assembly GCF_017490805.1). Classification (NCBI taxonomy): domain Bacteria; kingdom Pseudomonadati; phylum Pseudomonadota; class Gammaproteobacteria; order Pseudomonadales; family Pseudomonadaceae; genus Pseudomonas; species Pseudomonas sp. 43(2021). The sequence goes on along the minus strand of NZ_JAFGYJ010000009.1, from coordinate 133,601 downwards.
TCGGCGTCTCGAGGCTTGCCCAGCGCCCACAGCTGATCGAAATCGCCTGCAAAGCGGTACTTGGCTCGCGCGCTGAGTGACCTGCACTCCCGGTTTCGCGCTACGTGACCGGGAGTACCAATTGGCCCTCGATCAACGGCTTCTGGTTGGCAACGGCCGCTGCACAGAACGTCATGAATGCCTTGACCCGCCACGATTTGCGGATGTCCTGGTGCGTCAGCAGCCACAGCTCATCCTGCAGCTCCGGTACCACCGGGCCGACCCGTTCAAGCCCAGGCGTGATATCACCCAACATGCAGGGTAAAAAACCCACCCCCAGGCCTGCCGCGATTGCAGCACTCGCCGCCGCAACCGAGTCGGTACGGTACGAGATGCACTCGGCAGCGACCCTGTTTTCGACATAGCTGGTTGCCTTGAGCCCGCGTAGCGCTGCGGAATAGGAAACCCAGGCCTGGCCTTCAGTGAACAGAGGAGCAGGCGTTACATGGTGGCTACTACCGTAGGGAGCCCAGGCGATTGTGGCCAGTTTGCGACCTACCAGGCTTTCGGCGGGTTTCCTGGTCGCTCGAACCGCAATATCCGACTCGTCTCGTGCAAGGCTCAGTGATTCGTTGCCCACCAGCACCTCAATCGTGATGCCTTCATTGAGGGCCTTGAAGTCCGCGATGATGGGGGTGAGGAAGTAGAGAAGCAGTGAGTCGCTGGTGGTGATACGAAGCTTGCCGAGTGGCCCCTGGCCGGCACGCGAGACACGCCGTGTCACGCTGACGATGTCCAGCTCCACGCGCTCGGCGAGTGCACGTAATTCCGCGCCCTCGATGGTGAGCAGGTAGCCTGATTTGCGGTGATCGAACAAGGCTACGCCAAGTGTCTTTTCAACCTGGGAGACCCTGCGGGAGACGGTGGACACGTTGATGCCGAGCTTCTTGGCCGTGGCAGCGCGATTGCCACACTCACTGAGCGTTTTGATGATCCGCAGGTCGTCCCATGAGAGCTGGTTGGCAGCCTCACTCGCGTTCCATTTCACGTCCTTGGGGGCAGCGGGGGCAGTTGGGACATTTCCAGGTAACGACTTCACGAAATCCGTTCCAAATCAGATTGCAACGATCATACGAGAAGGGGCTGCGTGAACCAAGCATGAGCATGAAGCGGAATGAGGGGCTTCGGTCGTCCCTTCATGCACACATCAGCACTTGTCGGCGTTATCCTGAATAGTGAGCCCGGGAGCCTTTGGGGAACTACCATGCGCAAGCTGACACTGTTGTTCGCGATCGCTGCATTTGCGGGTTGCCAGGCGCCGATGCCCACTGCCAACCCACAGATGGCCTGGGTCGATCTTTCGATGCCATTCCCGAATGACCGTGTGCTGATGGCCGAACGCCTGGATAAACAACGCCTGCGCGACGGTCGCTTCTTCGAGGTCAGCCCCGGCAGCCATGAATTGGTCGTCAGGTTCGACTACGAAGTCAATGGTGGCGGCGGCATCAGCCTGATGGGGGGCAGCACGGTGAGGCAATGCTACCTGACCATCGACTACGCGCATTTCAAGGCAGGGCAGCGCTATGTACTCGAGGCCCGCTCCATGGCCATGACACCAGAGGCGAGGCTCTATGATGCGAAGGGAGAGATTGTGGCGCAGGTCACGGAACTCTATTGCCTGATGTGATGGGGCTGCATACATCAGCGACTGGCATGAAGGAATAAAGAGTTGTCTTAAGCATGAATCGATTGCAGTCATGCTGACCAACGAATGGTTTCCGAACTGACCACAGTTGATAGGACATACGATTTTCCTTCCCACTAACGCTTCTGCGCGGTTGTGGAGATTTCCGCGCAGAACGCCGAAGGGGATGAGCGGTACATTAGAGACGATAAAACAATCCCAATTTCCCGCCACCCGGTAATATCACCTTGACATCTAAATATCCCACACCTTAACTGAAAGCGTCGCTTCACAGATGAGATGTCGTGATAGGGCAAGGACTAAAACTGGATTCACAGATCACTGCTGCGGATGTCAAGCGACTAACCAGCGAACTGTTGGTGGCGCAGGTTGACAGCACGCGGCCACGCTGGAGAGCAAGAGTATCGGATCTGTGCGCCTAGGGCAGGAAGTCGAGATCAAAACTAGGGTAGCAGTGCGCATAGAGGTACGCACACACAAGAAAAATTATCGAGAACTTTACCAGTCCACTCAAAGAATACATTGAACAAAGCCTTAGAGAGAGATAGCCAATGATTAACGGCGCATCAAAAAAAGGCTCAAGCAAGGAAGAGTTTAAGTCCCTTGCGCTGCAGGTCCCGATTTTGTTTGTCTGCCTATCATTCTTGCCATTCACCTATGGAATGCTTAATCAGATCCCTGACAACCTTACCAGGTCAAAAGGCACTTTCTCTACTAAAAGAATCGGCAAAAATACTTATACAGTCATCTCCAGCGAACAGGGCAAACTAATGCTTACTTGCGCATCTAGCTTCAAAGGTTACACCAAATGCCTGTCCGATGAAGCTAGCTCTGAGCTTACAAACAAAGAAGCAACGGCGTTCTGGTACAAACAGAAGATCTTGCCGTTCATGGAAAATAACAAATTGGTTGAGCTTTATGTTGGCGGGAGTACAGTTATCTCCGGCGAGATGACAAAGGAGAGAATGACTAAGCACAAGAAATATAGCATCTCTACGAGTCTAGAGATGTTTACACTGACCTTGTTGATTTCCGCTTTCTTTCTGAAGAAATCAAGAGAGAGCTAAATGGACAACAAAGTATTTTAAGCAATTTACAGCGCTCCCGGCACTTGCCTTGTATGGGTGCGTTTAGATGTCAAAAGAATGAGCAACAGCTATGCCGAGCTGGGTATGATGCGCAGAGTTTATTCCACCCGCGGCATGAAGAGCAGGATGTCGAAGACCTGACCAGGCTCGAATTGAAGGGCAGGGTGATCGCTCTTCAAAACGGCTTCGGTCAATAGCTCCTTGTTTTGCTCCCAGCATTGGCCAAGCGAGAAGGGCAGCCTACGTAGTTATTTGAAGTCAAAGTCTAAAAGCAGCGGTAGCTGACGCTACCGAAAGGCGCAATTCCAGCCGCCGTTCAGCTCTTAAAGAGTATTTATCCGCAACGGAAATCCGTACGATTCGAAAAGCTCCCAAACGTCCTCGCGATCGAAGAGCCGCCACCCCAGTGTCGTGAACTGCATCAGGTCATCCTCGCTGGGAAAGGAGTAGTAGGCCCCGGCAGATGGATCTTGAAACGTCCCCGGCATAGGCTCGTTGCGCTCCAGGCGCCTGATTGCGTTCATGATGAGACGCGCGCCTGGTTGATACAGTGAAAGGATGTGCCACAGCAAGGAGTGCTCCTTGTCGACTGCCACCCGGGCAGTCTCGATGATGCGACCAACATCGATGCCGGGACTGTCAATCCAGTGGAGGGTACAGCCGATCTCCGAGGCGCCGTTCAGCAGCGCCCGGAAGGTCGCGAGAACACCTCGATACTGAGGCAAGAGGCCAGAGTGAAGATTGAGGACGCCGCGTGACGGAATTGCCAACGCTTCATTCTTCAGGATTTGACCAAAGCGGATTGAGATGAACAGATCCGCTCCCGCATCCTGCAGCATTTGCAGGCCCGCAGGATCCCTCAAGCTGGGCAATACCTGTACAGGAACCCCAAAGCGTTGCTGCAGGTCTGCAAAACCGAATCGAAGCCCGCTGCTGACCTGGTCGCTCGATCTGATTAACCCAGGGGGCAAGGCATTGAAGAAGTCCTGCTCGATCAATGCCAGTTGTCCGAGCATGCGTGGCACCTTCTTGCCCGATCCCACTCTCTCCGAGAGGAATATTCCCACCGTGCTCTCGTGAATCTCGGGTAACAGGTAATTGAGAGTGAGATTGCTCTCAACGTCCCGGTTCACCAGAAAAGCGATTCGCAACTTTGGACCTCCGGCAGACCTGCCTTGAGATGCTGCAATGGCCAATTCAACACAAGCGGATCAATCCCATTACCATTGTTTTGCCATGACGTATGGACGGAAGGCTCGATCTGCTCGGTCCGTTCGGGTAGCAGACCTAGCATAGTTGCATTTATGCAAAAGGCTTGAGGAAGGCGGCAGATGTCGAGGCTACCGGCAATGGCGGAGTGGGGGGCCTCGATCAGTGTGGTTGAGGCCAACCTTATTTTGTTCTGTGGGCGAGCAGCGAAGGCTGTGATAATGGAGGGGAATCACAAGGGCCATGCCATGCTGACCATCTCTAATAACGTGCACCTGCCAGATGCCGACATCGAACTGACATACATCCGCGCGCAAGGCGCAGGTGGGCAGAATGTCAACAAGGTGTCCAGCGCCGTGCACCTGCGCTTCGACATTCCCGCCTCGTCGCTGCCCGAGTTTTACAAGGAGCGGCTGTTGGCGCTGCGTGACAGTCGCATCACCGGCGACGGCGTGTTGATCATCAAGGCACAACAATACCGCACACAGGAGCAGAACCGCGCTGACGCACTGGCGCGTCTTGCCGAGTTGATCATCGCCGCCGGCAAGACCGAGAAGAAACGCCGCCCCACCAAGCCGACTCTCGGCTCGAAGACCCGCCGCCTTGAAGGCAAAGCCAGGCGCAGCACCGTCAAGGCGGGGCGGGGCAAGGTGGAGTTCTAGGCGCTCCGGTTCATTGATCAGGCTTGTACCGCGCTGCCCCCAGCAGTGGGCATAGATTTTTTGCGCACCGCTTGATAGAGAAGGCTGGACACCATGAAGCCTGCAATGGCCAGTACGCTCATCAGGATGAACACATAGTTGTAGCCCTGTTGACCAGGGAAGTGGTCGAGGATCGCGCCATAGATGACATAGGCAAACATGCCGGGTGCATAGCCGATCAGGCAACCGATGCCGAAGGCCGAACCGGTGATGTGCTGGGGAATGCCGACTTCGCCCATGGGCGCCCAGAACACGCCGCGCATCGAGAACACAATCAGGGCGAAGGAGAGGGTGGCCGCCATCCCCGCATAGATGAAGCCCGGGCTTTTAGGAATCAGCATGATCACGGCCATCAGCGGCAATAGCGCCAGAAATGCCCACTTCAGGTAACGGCTGGTGCTCTTGAACTGCTTGTCGGCAATGAAACCGCCGGCAGGCCCGCCGAGGATTTTCAGGAAGTATTGGTTGATGATGCCGTAGGCGCCTACCAACGCCACGGGCAACCCGTACATTTCCTTGAGGTAGGGAATGAAATAGGTCAGGCCGCAGTAGACGATGTAGACCATGAACACGTTGAGACTGACCAACCAGATGCCGGGTACCTTGATCGCTTCCATCAGGTTTGCCAGACCGTTTTTCGGCCTGGCGGCCGATTGCGCGTTACCCCCCTTGAGCAGGAGCCAGGTCAGGGTGCCCGCCAGAATGTCGATGACCGAGTAGAACAGGATCGCCGACTTCAGGCCGGTTTCCCCTGAGCCCATGGCGACGAACACGCCCAGTGCGGAAAAGGCCACCAGCGTATCAACCACGCCACGCCCGCCTTCCAGCAGGCCGAACAACCGGCCTTGCTCCTGATCGTCACCCAGATTACGGATGGCTTTGAGCAGCGATGGCCAGAACAGGCAGTCGGCACAGACGGCCAGCAGACTGAACACGATCAGCAGGCTGCTGAAGGGCGGAAAGGTTGCCAGGTACAACCCAAGGCTTCCGGTCCCGATCAGGCCGAGGGGGATCAGTTTGCGCGTGTCGTAGCGATCGGCGAGCAGGCCGCCGACCACAAACAGTGCAGTCGCGATGATCGCGTTGGCACTCAACAGCATGCCGATTTCAGTGTGGTTAAGGCCCATGAATTCCTGCATGGGGACATAGAAGGCGTCCTTGAGGTTCGCCAACTTGTAAATGGTGCCGCCACCGAGGATGAGGATCAGGAATCTGAGCCATTTGGCCTTGTTTTGAGTTGTCATTATTGTTCTCCGGGCGTAATCAGGTCGTCAGGTTCAGGCGTTGGAAGGGGTGGCCAGGGTCAGTTCAGCCAAGGTGCGCAGTTCGCCCAGCACGCGTCGGACATAGGCCACCTGATTGTTTGCCCAGCGGTGTTCGTCGGCCAGCATGCGCTCGAGCGAGTAGCCTTTCGGGAGCGGCGTTTCGCTCATCTCCCGGTAAGCAATGAATGGATCGGCGGCTTCAAGACGCTGACGGAAGGCCGGGGCCACGTAGTGGTTTTCCTGCTCAAGAATGAACGCGATCACCTGTGGGGTTGCTTCGCCCAGCATCAACAGTTCGAACAGCATGCGGGCGCTGGGCAGATCGTCTTCGTCGCTGCCTTGCAATACGCCGTAATGGCCGAAGCCGTTTTGTTCGGGGACGATGCGCACGCCCTTGAGGTGAACCTGGCGGATGTGCGGCGCCAGGTTGTGCAGGGCCTGCAGGGGCTGTTCGCAGGCATTGATCATGTTGCCGAAGTCGAACAGGGCATGCAGGCGAGGGTGGTTGAGGCGGTTGAGCAGTTGCGCGATTTCGCTGCTCTTGAGTTCTTCATGCTGCTCGAAGTCAAAGTACAGATCGTTGGCGTCGGCCTGTTGTGCGAGGTAGTGCAGGTCGGTCTCGATCACGTCCATGACCCGCGACAGCGTGCCCTCGTAACGTGAGTAGACACGGATGTTGCGTACCCCCAGGGCCTTGGCGATGGCGATCACTTGGTCGACATCCTTTTTCAGCGTGCTGCTGATTTCCAGGTGCACATCCAGCCCCAGCGCGTTGGCCTTGCTGGCAAACGCCTGGAGCTGCTCTGGCGACATCTGGCTCAGGCTGTTTTCCTCGCCGTCGAGCAAGTGCAGACTCAGACCTTGCAGCTCGTGGCGATAGGCGAAGTCCAGCAGGTCGGCGGGGGTGACACGACCGTGGGTGAGGTTGGTCAGTAGCGGGTAGGCGTGGGCAAACAGGCGCAATTGCCCGAGACGCTCAAGCAACCGCTGGGCCAGTGCCTCGGTCAGCACTGGAGCCGCCTTGTGTTCGACCACCTTATGGCTGAGCAAGGCGTTGAATCGTTCCTGGATCTTATTGTTCATTAGCGTCGTTCCTGGTTCAGACACCGGGTCTACCGGCGCAGCCTTTATCGCGCCAGTCAGGAACGCTCGATAGATCCATTATCAATTAATTGATAAGGCCACTTGCCTCGCATCAAGTGGTCGGCGGGAGGTAACCCAGCGTGCGCAAGGCTTGGGCCAGCTCCTCGACACGCTGCCGGGCCTGCTTTTCTGGCGTGCCGGCAAAGCCGATCAACAGGGCAGGCGGCAGGTCGTGCTTGATGCGGTAGTCGCTCAAGGCATAGGTATGAATGTTGTGTTGGGCCAACTGCCGGGCGACGTCCGTGTCACTGAGTTCGGGGGGCAGCCAGGCGATCAGGTGCATGCCAGCATCGGTCGGAGTGATCCTGAAAAAGCTGCCGATCTGCTCTTCAAGTTGTTCGATCAATGCCTGCTGGCGCGCCTTGTACAGTGCACGCATGCGGCGGATGTGCCCCAGGAAGTGGCCTTCGCGCATGAAGTCCGCCGTTGTGGCCTGAAGCAGTGTGGGCGGGCTGCGGTCCATGACCGCACGCAGGGTGCAAAAGGGCTCGACCAGAGCCTGCGGCAGGATCACGTAACCCAGCCGCAGTGACGGAAAGAGTACTTTGCTGAACGTGCCGACGTAGATCACCCGGGCCATCTGGTCCAAGGCATACAGTGCCGGGAGCAGTCGACCACTGTAGCGGAACTCGCTGTCGCAATCGTCCTCGATGATCCAGCTCTGATGCTGCGTAGCCCAGGCGATGAGTGCCTGGCGCCGCTCATAACTCAGGGTGACACCCAAAGGATGCTGACGCGAAGGTGTACAAAATACCAGGCGCGCATCAGGGCACTCGGCAAGGCCTTGCTGCACATCGATCCCCTGTTCATCAACCCGCAACGGAACTATCCGAGCCCCCTGGGCTTGCAACGCAATCCGCGCGGCGATGTGCCCAGGGTCTTCCATCCAGGCACTGTCCTGCGGATTGAGCAGCAGCATGGCCAGCAGGTTGAACGCTTGCTGCGCGCCGGAAACGATCACCACTTGCCCGGCATCGCAGTCGATACCTCGCGCATCGAAGACGTATTCGGCAATCGCGGTGCGAAACGCCTGCAAGCCTTGTAGCTCGCCATAACCCAGAATCGCCTTGGTTGGCTTGAGCAAATGGCGGTTCATCAGGCGCCGCCAGATGGCCTGCGGAAATTCTTCATAGGTGCTTTGACTAGGCAGGAAGGAGGTTGGCGTCGCCGGATCCCAGTCGGCATACGACACCCCGCGAAAGTGATCGCTGCGCAGCGACAGCATCGACTGGCTCAGTTCGGACAGGCGAGGTGGCTGGCGCGGCTGCTCGTCCTCGATGCTCCGGCTTTCCCACTCAGTACCGACATACGTACCTGCACCCGTGCGCGAGGCCAGGAAACCTTCGGCAATCAACTGATCGAAAGCGTTGAGAATGGTGATCCGCGACAGCCCCAACTCAATGCTCAAGGTCCGGGTCGACGGCAGGCGCACGCCCCCCTGAATTCTGCCGTTGAGTATCTGTTTGCGAATCTGCAGATACAGCTGGCGGTACAGGGGTATGGCACTGGCACGGTCCAGTTCGATAGCCGACAGCAGCAAACCTGTGGGGGATTTCATGACATGCTCGTCTGGGGGAATGGGATTTGACCTGGAAACCGTCAGGCGACGGGGAGGTCAGGGTAGCGAGCGATGCCCGATGGTGCCAGCTACCTATAGGGTTAATTCCAACTACCCTCATGGGCTGTGACCTGACAACGGCATCCGATCATCTCAAATACTCAACGGAATGGCGTGTTTTACGCCCAAATCAGAAGCAGGAGCGAACATGGCAAAAAAGAAAAAGTTATTACCTGGTGGCGGAGTGGCCTGGGCAGAGCCTCTGCTACCTATTCTTTTCTGGGGGTTCTGGACGCCGATCCTGTACATCATCATTGCACCTTGGTTGAGCTTCGGTGTCATAAAAGTCTGGCCAATCCCTATTTTCGCCGGATTCTTCACAGCTATGGCCTCCACTGGCTGGCTTTGCGCCTCTGTATTGGTGTTTTTGGTGACTGCGTATCAGTTAGGTACCGCCGCCTACCAACGTAGGCAGAAGGCGAAGAGGTACGCAGCATCTTCGGGTGCCAAGAAATCGCAGTCGAACGTAGTCCTTTAATGCGAGCAATCCATCGCTTTCGGATGAAGAGCGTCAACCGGTGCATGTTCTTGGCTTTTCCTCCGAGGCGGCGGGTATTCGAGCCGAGGTTCGGCTTGGTGGGGCGCGATTCTGCTTCGTTTGACCTCAACCACACTTCGACACCATCTGACCGAGACGCGCTGAGTGGGGTCTAGGGTGCCGAGCCGCGTGCGGACGTCGTTAGTGATTGGGCGCACCAAGCCTTGGCGTTACACATGCTGAGTAGATAGGACAGTGACACACAATTGTTTTTTTGATCCCTCAAGGGAGACGTCATGATCGATCACCTCGACCACATTGTTTTGACCACCATCGATGTCGAAGCCTGCAAAGATTTCTACACGCGAATTCTGGGGCTGCGTGCTGATTGCTTTGGCCAAAACAGATTGGCTTTTCATTTTGGCGTACAAAAAATCAATGTTCACGTTCGAGGCCATGAGATCGAGCCGAAGGCTCATCTTCCAGTTCCCGGGTCGCTGGATCTCTGTTTCATTGCGAGCGTTGGATTGGATGAGGTTATCCGGCACCTGACCGAGCATTCCTGGCCAATCATCGAGGGCCCCGTTGCCCGCACTGGTGCGACAGGCCCCATTAGGTCTGTTTACATCCGAGATCCTGACCTGAATTTGATTGAGATTGCCGAAAGGTTATAGATCGGAGTTAGCTCGCGAAGCTGACTGTTGCCCCTCAACTTGAGGGTTTGGGAGGCGCCCTCAGGAGCGGCCCTAGGTTGCGATTCGATTTCAAGGCTTGGATTCAAGCTCAGACGTTCGATGATGCTGGTGACGCCGTTGAATCGCCCCTGGTTTCCTAGGCTCTGTACGAAAAGAGATGTCGCAAACACCGCATGGAACAAGCCAGAGAGACCATGGCGGCATAGCTTTTCGCGAGCTTGTCGAAGCGTGTCACGATGCGACGGTTCTCTTTCAGCCAGCCAAACATGCGCTCGATGATATTGCGCTGTCGGTATTTGGGCCGATCAAACAGTCTGGGTAAGCCGGGCTTGGGTTTGCGTTTCATTGAGCGCAGCGGGATGACGGTCTGCATTCGGTATTGGTCGCAGTAGCGGCGAAGTGCCTCGGCGTCGTAGCCCTTGTCGGCAAGCAACCATTTACAGCGCTTGCGCGGGCGGCCACGTTGGCTCGATGGAATGCTGACCTCGTCCAGCAATGGCTGGGTATAGCTGATGTCACTGGCTTGACCGCCAGAGAGGAGGAAGCGCAACGGTGTCCCGTTGGCGTCGCAGAGCATATGGATCTAAAGCACGCCCGCTACGCTCTGCAAGGCTTTCAACAAGCGACTGAGGCTCTGATGCTCCCAAGTCGATAGCAGAGCAATCGGATCTGTCCGAGCAGCGCTCTAGTCGGCGATTGGTGAATTGACTCCTAAGAGCTTGGGTTCATAAGCGTTGCTAAGCGGCTGAGAGCGAAAGGGTTCGGTGAATGCTGACAACGATGCCGGTGATTGCTGAAAAGGTCTAGGAGGACGGGCACTTACAAACACTCCATTTAACATAATACTCATTATGCGCATCTTCGTATGAAGCTACCGGGGCCGAGGGTGGGCAGATTTGAAGCCAGGTCCCTGGCCTCGATCACTGTGCTACAGCTCTTGCTTGGACCTCTGCGATGTAACGCAGCACAAACGGGTCTTGCGAGCCTCGCTCCCTGTAGCAGCCAACCACACTGGTCAACGCCCACCGCAACAATCTCATCAGCACTGGATCGGAAAATTTCCAGCTGCTCGGCTCGTACTGATACCGGCTATTGATGAACACCTCCCGATACCGTTCGAATAAACCTTCCTGGCTGTCCAGGGTTTGGCGAATGGTTGCGGGCATGGCATGAAACAACGTCAACAAGTCGTGAGCGTCATGCTTTTGTTTTGGTGGAATCTTACCGATTGACTGCAGGTGCTGATGAGCCGCTTTGAGCGCTTCGACGTCGAGCTTGTAGGTTTCGCTGGATGTCCCTTGGTGTTGATCTGGCGCCGAAATAAAGCATTTCAGCAGGATTTCCATACCGATCGCTGCATTGGCCATGGCAACATGTGGGAGGTTTTGGGCGTCTAGAAGCTCAGCAGCCTTGAGTTAGCTATGGGCGCTTTCAAGCATCCAGCCTGGACAGTGAGTCATTGAATGGTACTCCTTGATGGTGACTGCGGCCGAAGGTAGCTCATTCTTGAACGCTAGCGTGCAAACGTGGGGGTTAGCGATCACGCATGAGCTACCCCTGGTTCAACAGATGAGCTACCCTGCCCTTATAATATGACTCCAATGAATAACTACACTAAATATTCATTTTGTTTAGTTATATAAATTGCTTGTCCTATCTACCCCCTTCACAGCTCTCAATGCCACCGCAAAATCGGCCATCCCGCCGCGTCAGCATGCGCCCGCAACACGGGATCAGGATTGACTGTATGCGGCTTGGCGACCAGCGAAAGCAACGGCAGGTCATTGCGCGAATCCGAGTAGAAGTAGGCACCGTCCAACCCCTCGCCCTGCTCTTGCAGCCAGCTGTGAAGCCGCGTCACCTTGCCATCCCGGTAGGTCAATATCCCGCTGGTATTGCCGGTATAGGCGCCCTGCTGGTGTTCAAGGTCAATCGCCAGCGCTTCTTCTACGCCAAGTTGTTTGGCGATACGGCTCACCAGGAAGTGCGCAGACGCTGAAATGATCAGCAGGCGGTCCCCCTCTTCGCGATGTCGCGCCAGGCAGGCAACAGCGTCTTTATGGATGCGCGGGGTGATGACATCTTCCACGAAGGGAGCCACCGCCTCGGCCACCTCCTCTATCGTGCGGCCCACCAGGGGTGAGAGGCTGAAGGTCATGTACGCCTCCATGGCCAACTTGCCTTGCGCATAGAGCGCCATGAGTTCGCGGTCGCGCTCGATGAAGCTCGGCCCATCGACCCAACCGAGCGCGGCCATATGGCTGCTCCACAGGCTGGCACAGTCGCCATCGATAAGGGTGTCGTCCAGATCAAACAGTGCGAGGGCCATTGGCCACCTCCAAGGTACGGAATCAAGGGGCGACGGCCTTTTCAGCCATCGCCGGGTGAAATGACAATGGGATCAGCGAGTGGTTTGCGCGGATGTCGCGACACTGCCAGACGTCGTCTTGAATTCACTGACAGTCGCCTGACTTGCTGGGCGGCTGTTCCAGAATGGCACCAGCAGCAAACTGGCGAGCAACGCAGCGCCGGTGAAGACGAAGAACACAGTGAGGGTGTCGAAGTAGCCAGGCAGCAGCCCACCGAGGATCGCACCCACCGAGCCGCACCCGTTGACGAAGCCTGTGGCGGTGCCCGCGGACTCGCTGGTGCCGAAATCAATGGCGGCGGCGCCGCTGATCATCGAGTCTGGGCCATACAGCGTGACACCCATCATGAACAGCAAGCCGACCACCAGGTAGATGTTGCCGCTTTGCATTGTCGGCACGAACAGTATCAGCCACAGGGTCAGCGCCAGCAGGCTGATCACGCAGGCCGGCATGCGCCGAGCGCCGAACAGTCTGTCGGAGACGATGCCGATCAGAATCGGGCCGACCAGGCCCGCGACTTCGAACGCGGACGGCACAATGGCCGAAGCCACTTTGCCGATACTCGGCATGCGCTCGTAGACGATCACCGGCCCCCACATCAGGATTGCATAGCGAGCAGGCTTGAGCAGGAAATACGCTATTCCCAGCACCAGGACCGTACGATTGGCGAGCACCTTGCGCAGCGCCGTCCAGTAGTTCTCCCGTGGAACGTCGGTGCGCCCGGCCGACTGCGCCTCGTCTTCGACGGCGGGCAACCCTACATCCTGCGGGCGGTTGCGTTGCAGCAGGAAGAACAGCACGGCAACCACGAGCACGACGCCCGCCGAGGAGATGAACGCCATGCGCCAATCATGGGAGATCTGGTACGCCCACCACCCGGCGAACGGCGTTGCGACCAGGCCGCCGAACGCGTAGCAGGTGCTCCAGTAGCCCAGCACGCGGCCGCGTTCACGGGTAGCGAAGAAGCATCCGATGTTCTTGCACAGCCCGGACCAGCCCGTGGATTGCGCCAACCCCTGAATCACCATGCAGCTGGCGAAGATCGGTAACGTCGCGAAGGTGCCCATGGCCAGCGCGGCCAGGGCCGATACCACCAGCCCGCCAAGCACGACGACGCGGGTACCGTAACGGTCAGCGAAGACACCCCATGCGAACTGGCCTAGGGCATAGGCGGCCAGATACAGCGCGTCGAGGTTGGCCATGGCCGCTTTGTCGAGCATAAAGCTGGGGTCTTCGGCGATGCCCAGCTTGGCAACCGAAAAGGCCTTGCGGGTGAAATAGAACGCGGCATAGGCCAGCCACGTGATGATGAATATCTGAACGCGCCAGTGTCGAAGGGATTTCCAGTCATGGCGGGCGTTCTCAGGACTCTTGTACATGTTGTTGTCCTCTGTTGATTACCGCGACGTAGGCCTGGCACCCCTGCTCTGCTCGATCAAGGCGCCTGCCGGTAGGTATCCGGAACTTGCGAACCTGATCTTATAGCCTGGTCTAGACCAAGACTTGACCCTGCACGGGCGTGTTCAACGTGCAAAGTCAATTTTCAGTTCAGCAGTCTTCGCTACGCCACTGCCGCGGGCTTACGCCAAACCAGCGGCGAAAAGCCCGGGAGAACGCACTGGTCTCGGAGTATCCGAGCAAACCCGCCAGGTCAGACACCGGCCGTTTGGGCTGTCGCAGGTAGTGCACCGCCAGATCCCGGCGGACCCTTTCGACCAACTGGCTGAAGCTCAAGCCTGCCTCGCGCAGGTGGCGCTGCAGCCCGGCCGGACTGAGCTCCAGTGCCTGCGCGATCCTCTCCAGGCAAGGCTCTCCACAGCTCAGGGCAAGGCGCACCTGAGCGTCCGCCTCATCCAGCAGGTTGCGCCGCTGATCGTGCGCGCCCAGGCGCTGGAGCACGTCCTGGACCAGAAACAGCAAATTGGCATCGCGCTCTGGCATCAGCTGATCTTTCAGGTCAGCCTTGGGGACGAGCATCGAGTTGCAACCGCGACCAAAATAGACAGGCGCGCCGAACGCCTGCTGATGCACTTGCCAGTCCTGTGGGCGAGCGTGCTCGAAGCTGACCGCGAACGGCGCCCAGTCCTTGCCCAGCACGTGGCGTATCAGGTTAAGCGCCATGCCCATGGTCAGTTCGGCATCCTGTCGACGCACCAGAATGGCGCTGTGCCGCACCTGGTAATCGAAGCGATAACACTCGCCGCAGTCGACCAGCCGTACCAAGGTATCGTGCTGGTGGTAAGGAAACGCCGCCGCGAAATTGCGCAGGGCGTCCTCCAGCACATTGGACAACAACCCGACATAGCCCAGCAGCCCTAGGGCTTGGGGCTGAAACTGCAGACCGTAGTGCAAACCGAAGTTATCGCAGTGCGACTGGCGGGCCGCCTCTTCCAGCACCTGGCAGTAATTGGTGAGCGGCAGGCTCAGCGTGGGTTGGCGCAGGCTTTCGGGATTGACCCCGGCCCGTCCCAGTATCAGGTCAATATCGCCTCCGACGCCAGTGACGAACCCCTCCAGCCCACTGGCAGCAGCCGACAGGACGCCGAGGTTGCCCGCAACTGGCGGGACGGTGCAGCAGAGCAGTGGAGAATGCATGGTCTAGTCCAGTTGAGGTTCGGTGCCTGAGTAATGCAAACACCATGCCCTGCCTTCACCCCTCAAAAAAGGCACTTTGCAGCCAGAGCTGCGGCAACGGAACTGGGGTAATGGGTAACATCGCGTAACAATCAGCCACGCGACTGCAAAGAACGCCAGAATACCTGCGACGGGCAGGCATGGTCGGTCTTTGGACAGCAGCCTGCCTGCGGATCCCTTGCGCCTGGATCCGCATAATCAACTGGGCTTGCTTGAACACCTGCGTGCTACTGGTCTAGACCTGTTGGCGAGCTTTCATGCTTTTATGGCTGCCATATGAATGCCCGCCTCTGAACCCAATCCTCAAACAAGGCCGCCAAAACGCTTGTAGAAGCCTTCATTCACATCAGGTAAAGGCCCATCAGCCGTCTCCAGCGCGGTATTCAGCCATTCTTCTGCCTTGGCAAACACCAGGCGATAGAGGTTACGGCACAACTGTCGCGCAGCCCTTCCCTCCCAATCCCCTGGCAGCAGCTCGTCTGGCAGCTGCGGATCGCGCAGCAGCAGCCGGCGGTATTCGTGAATCAGCAGCGTGCGTGCCAGGAAGCAATCCTGGGCATCGAGCTGTTGCTGCTCTTTCAAGCCTTGCCATAGCGGCCTGAACAGCTGGATGAACTCGCTGTACTGCTGCCCCAGTTCGTCGATACGCCAGCTTTCCCGCACCTGGGCGCGCATGGCCTTGGAGGCGAGCACCTCCTGGGTGTGGGTTTCAAAGACGATGCTGTCGTCGCTGGCCTCCAGGTCACGCAAGGTGGCGGCCAGGTCGGCGCGGTCTGCCCGTGGGCAGCCCAGCAGGTTCGGCGCCATGGCACCAAACCCCTGCCACTCCAGCTCCTCACGCAAAGCCTTGCGCTTGCCGGCCTCCAGTTGCGAGAGCAACACCAGCGTCCAGGCACCGTCCCAGGCAGGCTGGCTGGGGCTGTAGACCCGTTTGAAGGCTTTCTCGAACCGCCGGCGGCCCGTACCGGTCAGGCTGTAGTAGCTGCGCCGGCCAACCTTTTCGGCGGTGAGCCAGCCTTCCTTGGTAAGGCGGAAGATCGACGTGCGAATCAGGCGCTCGTTGATGCCGATCGGCTCCAGCAGGTTGATCAGGCTACCCAGCCAGACGGTTCCGCCGTGGGGCTCGATGGCATCGCCGTACAAGGTGATGATCAGCGAACTGGCGCGGATCGGCGTCTGTTCCTGGAAGCGGGTGATCAGGTGATTCAGTGGGGCGAGATTGCTCATGGGCGAACTGTGCGCGGATAAAGCACCGACTATACCTGCGCGGCGGGCCGCCTGGCCATTGCGTGAGGTAGCCAGGCTCATGCCGATGCCTGGCCTTTGGGCCTGACGCCAGTGTCTTCCATGCGTGGGCGCTCGGGCTCGACCTCGGCCAATGGCGGGCATTCGACCATGCTGTTCATGCAGCGTTGCGCCAGGTGCTGGTACTCCGCCGTGCCGCGCTGCTTCCAGGCCAGTTCCTGTTCGGTCAGCGGGCGCTTGACCTGGGCTGGCGAACCCATCACCAGGCTTTGCGCTGCACATTCGAAGCCCGCCTTGACGAATGCCGTGGCTGCGACGATGCAGCGTGGTGCCACATGGGCGCCATCCATCACCACCGCGTTCATGCCGATCAAGGCGTCTTCGCCCACCCGGCAGCCGTGCAGCACGGCACCATGCCCGACATGCCCGTTGCGTTCGACCACCGTGTCGCCACCCGGGAAGCCATGCATCACGCAGGTGTCCTGCAGGTTGGCGCCCTCCTCCAGCACGATACGGCCGAAATCCCCCCGCAGCGATGCCAGTGGGCCGACGTAGCAACGAGGGCCGACGATGACATCACCGATCAGCACGGCACTGGGGTGCACGTAGGCTGTCGGGTGAACCACCGGCGTCAGGCCGTCCAGTCGATAGCAAGGCATGGCAAAGCTCCTGAAATGATTTGAGATGCACATCGATCTTGTATCACAAAGTAATTGAGCGTCAATTGCCAGGCTTGTGTATCGCTTTTGCTGGCGTGATTGCACTCGCGCAAATTCACCGAAATTCGCTGAAAAGCAGATGAATAAGCGATTAATCTGAAGCAAAAGCCAATCTGTCTAAACCGCAATCAACTCAAAAAGAGATACATGAAACAATTTTCAATGTTGCATTGATGTATCGCGTGATGCATATACTGGTTCCACCTGGACGTGATCCCGCATCACGCCCCTGCAAACAATTCCAAGAAATGCCGGCCCCACGATGTGCCGTGCGTGCAGCCAGAGGAACCCGACATGCCGCAATATCTCGATGTGCAGGCGTCTGAATACGGCGTCCAGCTCATTACCCTGCAACGGCCCGAGGCACTCAACGCCCTGTGCACCGAGTTACTGGCAGAGCTGGCCGCTGCACTGGAAGCGGCCGGGCAAGACGAGCAGACCCGCGCGGTGGTCATCACCGGCAGCCGCAAGGCATTCGCCGCAGGCGCCGATATCCGCGAGATGGCCGAGCGCGACCTGGTCGGCATCCTCAACGACCCCCGTGTGGCCCACTGGCAAAGCATCGCCGCTTTCGCCAAGCCGCTGATCGCCGCCGTCAATGGCTACGCCTTGGGTGGCGGCTGCGAACTGGTGATGTGCGCCGACATCGTCATCGCCGGCAGCGACGCTCGTTTCGGCCAGCCGGAAATCAACCTCGGCATTATCCCCGGCGCCGGTGGCACCCAGCGCCTGCTGCGGGCCGTAGGCAAGCCGCTGGCCATGCAAATGGTGCTGACCGGCGAGGCCATCAGCGCCCGGCATGCCTTGCAGGCCGGCCTGGTCAGCGAAATCACCCAGCCGGAACTCACCGTAGAGCGCGCCCTGCACGTCGCCCGCAGCATTGCCGCCAAGGCCCCGCTGGCGGTGCGCCTGGCCAAGGAAGCGCTGCTCAAGGCCGGCGATACCGACCTGGCCAGCGGGCTGCGCTTCGAACGCCATGCCTTCACCTTGCTGGCCGGCACTGCCGACCGCGACGAGGGCATTCGTGCCTTCCAGGAAAAACGCCAGGCCCGCTTCCAAGGCCGCTGATCATCTTTCCCTCGACTGACGGAGCGAGTCTGTCATGACTTTCCAGCACATCCTGTTTTCCATCGAGGACGGCGTCGCCCTCCTTTCGTTGAATCGCCCCGAACAGCTGAACAGCTTCAATACCGCCATGCACCTGGAAGTGCGCAAAGCGCTCAAACAAGTGCGCCAGAGCAGCGAAGCGCGGGTGTTGTTGCTGACTGCCGAAGGCCGTGGTTTCTGCGCCGGCCAGGACCTGTCCGATCGCAACGTCGCGCCAGGCGCCGAGATGCCGGACCTGGGCGAATCGATCGACACGTTCTACAACCCGCTGGTGCGCACCCTGCGCGACCTGCCGCTGCCGGTGATCTGCGCGGTCAACGGCGTGGCTGCCGGCGCCGGTGCCAACATCCCGCTGGCCTGCGACCTGGTGCTGGCCGCCCGCTCGGCCAGCTTCATCCAGGCCTTCTGCAAGATCGGCCTGGTGCCCGACTCCGGCGGTACCTGGCTGCTGCCGCGCCTGGTAGGCATGGCACGGGCCAAGGCCCTGGCCATGCTGGGCGAGCGCCTGGGCGCCGAACAGGCCCAGCAATGGGGGCTGATCCACCGCGTGGTGGACGATGCCGCACTGCGCGACGAGGCCCTCACCCTCGCCCGCCAGCTCGCCACCCAGCCCACTTACGGCCTGGCCCTGATCAAGCGCAGCCTCAACGCCAGTTTCGACAACGGTTTCGATGAGCAACTGGAGCTGGAGCGCGACCTGCAGCGCCTGGCCGGGCGCAGCGAGGACTACCGCGAAGGCGTGAGTGCCTTCATGAACAAGCGCACACCGGCATTCAAGGGGCGTTGATCATGAGCGCACTCGCAAGCAATGCGCAGGTGGCGGTGATCGGTGCGGGCGCCATGGGCGCAGGCATCGCCCAGGTCGCGGCCCAGGCTGGCCACCCGGTAAAGCTCTACGACAACCGCCCGGGCGCTGCAGCCCAGGCGGTGGCCGGTATTGACCGGCAACTTGCTCGCCTGGTGGAAAAAGGCAAGTTGCAGGCCACCGAACGGGACGCAATCAGCGCCCGGCTGTGCCCGGTGGACGCCCTGGATGCCTTGGCCGATGCCCGCCTGGTGATCGAGGCCATCGTCGAGAACCTGCAGGTCAAGCAGGCGCTGTTCAGCCAGCTGGAAGCCTTGTGCTGCGCTGACTGCATCCTCGCCAGCAACACCTCGTCGTTGTCCATCACCAGCCTGGCTGCCGGGCTGCAACGCCCGCAGCAGGTGGTCGGCATGCACTTCTTCAACCCGGCACCGCTGATGGCCCTGGTCGAAGTGGTCTCAGGCCTGGCCACCGCCCCGGCCGTTGCCGCGTGCATTCACGCCACCGCCCAGGCCTGGGGCAAGCAGCCGGTGCACGCGCGCTCCACGCCGGGCTTCATCGTCAACCGCGTGGCCCGGCCATTCTATGCTGAAAGCCTGCGCCTGCTGCAGGAAGGCGCAGCCGATTGCGCCAGCCTCGATGCGCTGCTGCGTGATGCCGGTGGTTTCCGCATGGGCGCGTTCGAGCTCACCGACCTGATCGGCCACGACGTCAATTACGCCGTCACCTGCTCGGTCTTCGATGCTTTCTATGGTGACTTCCGCTTCCAGCCTTCGCTGGTGCAAAAAGAGCTGGTGGACGCGGGCCGTCTCGGGCGCAAGACCGGCCAAGGTTTCTATAGCTATGCCGAAGGCGCCGAACGCCCGCAACCAGCCGAACTGCATGGCGCTGCCATCGTGGATGCCTGCGTCGTCGAAGGCGACCTGGGGGTGATGCAGCCGCTGGTCCAGCGCCTGCGCCAAAGCGGCGTCGCCGTCACCCAGCGCGCCGGCAGCGGCCTGATCCAGGTGGGCGATGCCACCCTGGCACTGTCCGATGGCCGCCTGGCCAGCCAGCGCGCCCGGGAAGATGGCCTGCGCAACCTGGTGCTGCTCGACCTGGCCCTGGACTACGGCACCGCCACCCGCCTCGCCATCAGCTGGTCGGCCGACACCAGCGACAATGCCCGCGACCAGGCGGTGGCCTTGCTGCGGCGTGCCGGCCTGAAGGTAACCGCAGTCGCCGACCTGCCCGGCCTGGTGGTGCTGCGTACCGTGGCGATGCTCGCCAACGAGGCCGCCGATGCGGTGCTGCACGGCGTCGCCAGCGCCGCCGACATCGACCTGGCCATGCGCGCCGGCGTCAATTACCCCCGCGGCCCGCTGGCCTGGGCCGCGAACATCGGCATCCCCCACACCCTGCGCGTGCTCGACAACCTGCAGCGCAGCTACGGCGAGAGCCGCTACCGCCCTTCCCTGCTGTTACGCCGCTGCGAAGCCAAAGGAGGCACCCTGCATGACTGAAGTCGAACTGGCACAAGCCTGTGCCGAGGCCATGTACGCCCGCGACCAGGCCACCCAGGGCCTGGGCATCCGCCTGCTGGAAGCCGGCCCGGGCCAGGCATGCCTGCGCATGCCGGTACGCGCCGACATGATCCAGGGCCATGGCACCTGCCATGGCGGCTTCCTGTTCGCCCTGGCCGACTCGGCGTTTGCCTTTGCCTGCAACAGTTACGACCAGGCCACCGTCGCCCTGGGCTGCAGCATCGACTACCTGGCCCCGGCGCTGCGCGATGACGTGCTTACCGCCCGCGCCAGCGAGGTCAGCCGCAAGGGCCGCACCGGCCTGTACGAGGTCCGCATCGAGAACCAGCGCGGTGAGCTGGTGGCGATGTTCCATGGCAAATCCTACAAAGTGCGCGGCACTGTGCTGGCGCAGGAGACGCAAGATGACTGAACACACCCTGGCCGATGCCTTGATCATCGACGCCGTGCGCACACCCATTGGCCGTTATGCCGGGGCCTTGAGCGGCGTGCGCGCCGATGACCTGGCCGCCATCCCGCTCAAGGCCCTGATCCAGCGCCACCCCGAACTGGACTGGAAAGCCATCGACGACGTCATCCTCGGCTGTGCCAACCAGACTGGCGAGGACAACCGCAACGTGGCGCACATGGCCAGCTTGCTGGCCGGGCTGCCGATCGAAGTGCCGGGCACCACCATCAACCGCCTGTGCGGCTCCGGCCTGGATGCCATCGGCAATGCGGCCCGCGCCCTGCGCTGCGGCGAGGCCGGGCTGATGCTGGCCGGTGGCGTGGAGTCGATGTCACGCGCGCCGTTCGTCATGGGCAAGTCGGAGCAGGCATTCGGCCGCGCAGCCGAGCTGTTCGACACCACCATCGGCTGGCGTTTCGTCAACCCGCTGATGAAGGCGGCCTTCGGTACCGATTCGATGCCGGAAACGGCCGAGAACGTTGCCGAACAGTTCGGTATTTCCCGCGCCGACCAGGACGCCTTCGCCCTGCGCAGCCAGCACAAGGCCGCTGCCGCCCAGGCCCGCGGGCGCCTGGCACGGGAAATCGTGCCGGTCGAGATCCCGCAGCGCAAAGGCCCGGCCAAAGTGGTCGAGCACGACGAACATCCCCGCGGCGACACCACCCTGGAGCAACTGGCCAGGCTCGGCACCCCGTTCCGCGAGGGCGGCAGCGTCACCGCCGGCAATGCTTCCGGGGTCAACGACGGTGCCTGTGCCCTGCTGCTGGCCAGCAGCGCCGCCGCCCACCGCCATGGCCTGAAGGCCCGCGGCCGCATCGTCGGCATGGCGGTGGCCGGGGTCGAACCACGGCTGATGGGCATCGGCCCGGTGCCGGCTACCCGCAAGGTGCTGGCGCTTATCGGGCTGTCGCTGGCCGACATGGACGTCATCGAGCTCAACGAGGCCTTTGCCGCCCAGGGCCTCGCGGTACTGCGCGAGTTAGGCCTGGCCGACGACGACGAGCGGGTCAACCGCAACGGCGGTGCCATCGCCCTCGGCCACCCGCTGGGCATGAGCGGTGCACGCCTGGTCACCACCGCGTTGCACGAGCTGGAAGAAACTGCCGGACGCTACGCCCTGTGCACCATGTGCATCGGCGTTGGCCAGGGCATCGCGATGGTCATCGAACGCCTCTGAGCGGTTCAGACCATCGGCTTGTTACCGAACCGAACGCAGCCGTATATGCTGCGCTCATGACACTCACCACGCGGCCTGCAACCGGGACTGCGCGGCGTACAAGAACAATTCGAGTGAAGCCATGAACATGTACCATGATGCCGATCGTGCCCTGTTGGACCCGATGGAAACCGCCAGTGTCGACGCCCTGCGCCAGCACCAGCTGGAGCGCCTGCGCTGGAGCCTGAAGCACGCCTATGACAACGTGCCGCTGTATCGCCAGCGCTTTGCCGAGTGTGGCGCCCACCCCGACGACCTCAAGTGCCTCGAAGACCTGGCGAAGTTCCCTTTCACCGGCAAGAACGACCTGCGCGACAACTACCCCTACGGCATGTTCGCCGTGCCCCAGCAGGAGGTGGTGCGCCTGCACGCCTCCAGCGGCACCACCGGCAAGCCGACGGTGGTCGGCTACACCCAGAACGACATCGACACCTGGGCCAATGTGGTCGCCCGCTCGATCCGCGCCGCGGGTGGGCGCAAGGGTGACAAGGTGCATGTTTCCTACGGCTACGGCCTGTTCACCGGCGGGCTTGGCGCGCATTACGGTGCCGAGCGCCTGGGCTGCACGGTGATCCCCATGTCCGGTGGCCAGACCGAGAAGCAGGTGCAGCTGATTCGCGACTTCCAGCCCGACATCATCATGGTCACCCCCTCCTACATGCTCAACCTGGCCGACGAGATCGAGCGCCAGGGCATCGACCCGCACGACCTCAAGCTGCGCCTGGGCATATTCGGCGCCGAGCCATGGACCGACGAGTTGCGCCGCTCGATCGAGCAACGGCTGGGTATCGATGCCCTCGACATTTATGGCCTGTCGGAAATCATGGGGCCTGGGGTGGCGATGGAGTGCATCGAAACCAAGGATGGCCCGACCATCTGGGAGGATCATTTCTACCCCGAGATCATCGACCCGGTCACCGGCGAGGTGCTGCCGGACGGCCAGCTGGGCGAACTGGTGTTCACCTCGCTGAGCAAGGAAGCGCTGCCAATGGTGCGCTACCGCACCCGCGACCTCACTCGACTGCTACCCGGTACCGCACGGCCGATGCGCCGGATCGGCAAGATCACTGGCCGCAGCGATGACATGCTGATCATTCGCGGGGTCAACGTGTTCCCGACCCAGATCGAGGAGCAGGTGCTAAAAATAAAACAGCTTTCAGAAATGTATGAGATTCATCTGTATCGCAATGGAAACCTGGACAGCGTCGAGGTGCATGTGGAATTGCGCGCAGAGTGCCAGCACCTCGATGAAGGCCAGCGCAAGCTGTTGACCGCGGAACTGACCAGGCAGATCAAGACCTATATCGGCATCAGCACCCAGGTGCGCCTGCAGCCCTGCGGCATGCTCAAGCGTTCCGAGGGCAAGGCTTGCCACGTGTTCGACAAACGGTTGGCCAGCTGATTCATTCGGCTGCCTTTTCGGCCCCGGCATCGTCCGGGGCTTTTTTTTGCGTTTTTTCGGCTGGCCTCTTCGCCGGTAAACCCGCTCCCACAGGAATCGCATCATGCCTGGGGCTGCACATGACCTGTGGGAGCGGGTTTACCCGCGAAAGGGCCACCAATGTGATACACAAATCTTATTTGATACACACAAATGTGTTTGACGTTATGTTTTGTATCGCTTACAAATGGCTCATGCCTTAGCAGGAGTCGGAACACATGTACGCACAGCTAGTGGAAACCGGAGTAAAGCGCGTCAAGTCGCTGGAAGAGATGTCGCCCGAGGAGCGCAACTTCCAGGAAAAGATCGACGCCGAAATCAAGATCGAAGCCAAGAACTGGATGCCCGAGGCCTATCGCCAGACCCTGATCCGGCAGATCTCCCAGCACGCCCACTCGGAAATCGTCGGCATGCTGCCCGAAGGCAACTGGGTTACCCGCGCCCCAAGCCTCAAGCGCAAACTGCAGCTGATGGCCAAGATCCAGGACGAAGCCGGCCACGGCCTGTACCTGTACAGCGCCATGGAAACCCTGGGCGCCGACCGTGACGAAGAAATTGCCAAGCTGCACAGCGGCAAGGCCAAGTATTCGAGCATCTTCAACTACCCCACCCTCAGCTGGGCCGACATGGGCGCAGTAGGCTGGCTGGTGGATGGCGCTGCCATCGTCAACCAGGTGGTGCTGCAGCGCACCTCCTACGGCCCCTACTCACGCGCGATGATCCGCATCTGCAAGGAAGAGAGCTTCCACCAGCGCCAGGGCTACGAAATCCTCCTGACCATGATGCGCCACGGCACCCAGGCCCAGCGGGACATGGTCCAGGACGCGATCAACCGCCTGTGGTGGCCGGCGCTGATGATGTTCGGCCCCAGCGACGAGCATTCCCCGAACAGCGCCCAGTCCATGGCCTGGAAGATCAAGCGCCAGACCAACGATGAACTGCGCCAGCGCTTCATCGACCAGACCGTGCCGCAGCTCGAACTGCTCGGCTGCACCGCCCCCGACCCCGAACTGAAGTGGAACGCCGAGCGCGGCCACTACGACTTCGGCGAAATCCAGTGGGACGAGTTCTACGAAGTGATCAAGGGCAATGGCCCGTGCAACCAGGAACGTGTCGCCACCCGGCGCAAGGCCATCGAGGACGGCGCCTGGGTACGCGAGGCCGCCGTGGCCTACGCGCGCAAGCAACAGAACAAGAACGCCGCCTGAGCGGCGAATGATGCGGAGATCGAAAATGTCTGTCTGGACCCTCTACGAAGTGTTCGTGCGCAGCAAGCACGGCCTTAACCACAAGCATGTCGGCAGCGTGCACGCCGCCGATGCCGCCATGGCCATCGAAAACGCCCGTGAGCTGTACACCCGCCGCAGCGAAGGCGTCAGCCTGTGGGTGGTGCCCTCGGCACTGATCACCGCCTCTTCCCCCGACGAGAAAGACCCGCTGTTCGCCCCGGCGGACGACAAGGTCTACCGCCATGCCAGCTTCTACGAACTGCCCGACGAAGTCGGACACATGTGAGGTTGGCCATGCACAACGAAACCCTTATCCCCTACCTGCTGCTGCTCGGCGACAGTGCCCTGGTGCAGGGCCAGCGCCTTTGCGAATGGTGTGGCCGCGCCCCGGCCATCGAAGAAGAGCTGGCCCTGATGAACGTCGGCCTCGACCTGGTCGGCCAGGCGCGCAACTGGCTGGAGTACGCCGCCGAGCTGCTCGATGACGGCCGTGACGCCGACGCCCTGGCCTTCCGCCGTGACGAGCGGGCCTATCGCAACCTGCTGCTGGTCGAGCAGCCCAACGGCGATTTCGCCGTGACCATGACCAAGCAGTTTTTCTATGACGCCTGGCATTACGCCGTGCTTCAGGGCCTGGTCAGCTCGAACGACGAACGTATAGCCGGTATCGCCGCCAAGGCCCTGAAGGAAGTCACCTACCACCTGCGCCGCTCCAGCGAGTGGGTGCAACGCCTGGGCGGTGGCACCGAAGAAAGCCGCCAACGCATGCTCGCGGCCATCCCTGCACTGTGGCGCTTCACCGTCGAGTTGGCCGCCGGCAGCGACAATGAAGTGCACCTGGCGCAAGCGGGTGTCGCCGCCGACCCGGCTGCCGTCGGCGCTGCCTGGCTCAAGCAGGTTGGCGAGACGTTCTCTTCGGTCGAGCTGCCGCTGCCCAAGGCCGCCAGCCACTTTTACCTGGACGGTCGCAAAGGCCTGCACACCGAGCACCTCGGCCTGCTGCTGGCCGAAATGCAGTTCCTGCCAAGGGCGTACCCCGATGCAACCTGGTGAGCTGATTGCCGGCGACCGTGGCGCCCGCGCACAGCAAAGCGACGACCTGGCCCGGGCCTGGGCGGTACTGGCCCAGGTCATGGACCCGGAAGTGCCCGTGGTCAGCGTGGTCGACCTGGGAATCGTGCGTGACCTCGACTGGCACGCCGGCCACCTGCACCTGGTGGTCACGCCGACCTACTCCGGCTGCCCGGCCACCGAGGTGATCGAGGGTGATATCCGCCAGGCGCTGGAACAGGCCGGTTTTCCCGCGCCAGCCCTGGAGCGCCGGCTGACCCCGGCCTGGAGCACTGACTGGATCAGCGAACTGGGCCGCGAGCGACTGCGCGCCTATGGCATCGCCCCGCCACAGGGCAGCACCAGCAAGCGCAGCCTGCTCGGCGAGGCGCCCCAGGTGTGCTGCCCGCAGTGCGGCAGCGCCCATACCGAATTGCTCAGCCAGTTCGGCTCCACCGCCTGCAAGGCGCTGTACCGCTGCCGCGAGTGCCTGGAGCCGTTCGACTATTTCAAATGCATTTGAGCCGTGGAGAACGCCATGAGCCAGTTTCACAGCCTGACCATCAAGCAAGTGCGCAACGAGACCCGCGATGCGGTGTCGATTGCCTTCGACGTGCCCGAGCACCTGCAGGCGCAGTTCCGTTTCACCCAGGGCCAGTACCTGGTCATGCGTACCCGGCTGGACAACGAAGAAGTCCGCCGTTCCTACTCCATCTGCAGCGCCGTGCAGGACGGCGAGCTGCGTGTGGCGGTAAAGCGGGTGCCTGGCGGGCGCTTCTCGGCATTTGCCAATGACATGCTCAAGGCCGGCCAGCAGCTGGAAGTGATGCCGCCATCGGGCAGCTTCTTCGTGCCGTTGGACCCGGCCCGCCAGGGCAACTATCTGGGCGTGGCTGCCGGCAGCGGCATTACCCCGATCCTGTCGATCATCGCCACTACCCTGGCCAGCGAGCCACACAGCCGCTTCACCCTGCTGTACGGCAACCGCTCAAGCTCCGGCGCACTGTTCCGCGACAAGCTGGAAGACCTGAAGAATCGTTACCTCGACCGCCTGAACCTGATTTTCGTGTTCAGCCGCGAGCAGCAGGATGTCGACCTGTACAACGGCCGCATCGACGCCGACAAGTGCGGCCAGTTGTTCTCCCGCTGGATGGACGTTGCCAGCCTGGATGCTGCGTTCATCTGCGGCCCGCAGGCGATGACCGAGACGGTGCGCGACAGCCTGCGGGCCAATGGTATGGCCAAGGAACGCATCCATTTCGAGTTGTTTGCCGCCGCTGGCAGCGAAACCCGTCGTGAAGCCCGCGAGGCGGCGCGCCAGGTGGACTCGGCGCTCAGCCACATCACCGTGATCAGCGACGGCCGCGCCCTCACCTTCGACCTGCCACGCAACACCCGGAACGTGCTGGACGCCGGCAATGCCATCGGCGCCGAGCTGCCTTATTCGTGCAAGGCCGGCGTGTGCTCGACCTGCAAGTGCCGGGTAATCGAGGGCGAAGTGGAAATGGACAGCAACCATGCCCTGGAGGACTACGAAGTGGCGGCCGGGTATGTGCTGTCGTGCCAGACCTACCCGGTGAGCGACAAGGTAGTGCTCGATTTCGACCAGCTCTGAAACCGCGTCGCCTGCTTCGCGGGCGCGCCCGCTCCCACAGGGACTACACAAGACCTGAGAGCAGCGCCCTACCTGTGGGAGCGGGTTCACCCGCGAAGAGGCCATCAGCAACACCGCAACACCCGCGTGACCTCAACAAAACAATTACAACACCCAGAGATCGCAACCCATGACACCCGAACGCATCGAAAGCATCGTCAACCACCCCGACTTCCAGCACCTGGTACAGCGCAAACGCCGCCTCAACGGCAGCCTGACCCTGGCCATGCTGGTGATCTACTACGGCTTCGTCCTGCTGGTGGCGTTTTCCCCCAGCACCCTCGGCCAGTCCCTCAGCGGTGGCGTCACCACCGTCGGCATGCTGGTGGGCGTGCTGATGGTACTGCTGTCCTTCGCCCTGACCGGCATCTATGTGCACCGCGCCAACAACGTGCTCGACCCGCTCAACGACAAGGTCAAGCAGGAGTGCGCACAATGAACTGGACCGCCATCTCGATGTTCATGGTGTTCGTCTGCTTCACCCTGCTGGTCACCCGCTGGGCTGCCATGCGCACCCGCTCGGCCAGCGACTTCTACACCGCCGGCGGGGGCCTGACCGGCATGCAGAACGGCCTGGCGATCGCCGGCGACATGATCAGCGCCGCCTCGTTCCTGGGCATTTCGGCAATGATGTTCATGAACGGTTACGACGGCCTGCTGTATGCCCTTGGCGTACTGGCCGGCTGGCCGATCATCCTGTTCCTGATCGCCGAACGCCTGCGCAACCTGGGCAAGTACACCTTTGCCGACGTGGTCAGCTACCGCCTGGCGCAAACCCCGGTGCGCCTGACCTCGGCCTTCGGCACCCTGGTGGTGGCGCTGATGTACCTGGTGGCGCAGATGGTCGGTGCCGGCAAGCTGATCGAACTGCTGTTCGGCATCAGCTACCTGTACGCGGTGATGCTGGTGGGCGTGCTGATGGTCGCCTACGTCACCTTCGGCGGCATGCTTGCCACCACCTGGGTGCAGATCATCAAGGCGGTGATGCTGCTGTCGGGTACCAGCTTCATGGCCTTCATGGTGCTCAAGCATTTCGGCTTCAGCACTGAGGCGATGTTCGCCAGCGCCGTGGCCGTACATGCCAAGGGCCAGGCGATCATGGCCCCCGGCGGCCTGCTGTCCAACCCGGTGGACGCTATTTCCCTGGGCCTGGGCATGATGTTCGGTACCGCCGGCCTGCCGCATATCCTGATGCGCTTCTTCACCGTCAGCGATGCCAAGGAAGCGCGCAAGAGCGTGTTCTATGCCACCGGGTTCATCGGCTACTTCTACCTGCTGCTGATCGTCATCGGCTTTGGTGCCATCGTCATGGTCGGTACCGAACCGTCCTACCGTGACGCCACCGGCGCGATCATCGGCGGCGGCAACATGGTCGCCGTGCACCTGGCCCAGGCGGTAGGTGGCAATCTGTTCCTCGGCTTCATCTCCGCCGTGGCCTTCGCCACCATCCTGGCGGTGGTCGCCGGCCTGGCGCTGTCAGGCGCTTCGGCGGTTTCCCACGACCTGTATGCCTGCGTGGTGCGCCAGGGCAAGGCCAGCGAACAGGAAGAAATGCGCGTGTCGCGTATCGCCACCCTGCTGATCGGCCTGCTGGCGGTCATCCTCGGCCTGATGTTCGAATCGCAGAACATCGCCTTCCTCTCCGGCCTGGTGCTGGCTGTGGCCGCCTCGGTCAACTTCCCGGTGCTGCTGCTCTCGATGTTCTGGAAAGGCCTGACCACCCGCGGCGCGGTGTGCGGCAGCATGGCTGGCCTGGTCTCGGCGGTGCTGCTGGTGGTACTGGGCCCGGCGGTGTGGGTCAACGTGCTGCATAACGAAAAGGCGCTGTTCCCCTACAGCAACCCGGCGCTGTTCTCCATGAGCCTGGCCTTCCTCGGCGCCTGGGTGTTCTCCGTCACCGACAGTTCCGAACGCGCCAATCAGGAACGTGGCCGCTACCTGGCCCAGTTCATCCGCTCCATGACCGGAATCGGCGCTGCCGGCGCCAGCAAGCACTGACTACCAGGGAAGAACAACCATGTCGGGTAAAACAACAACAATGAACCGCACGCACTTCATTTCGGCCGCCTGGCTGGCCACCCTCGCCCTGCCGATGCCGGCCATGGCGGATTTCATCGGCGACAGCCACGCCCGGCTGGAGCTGCGCAACCACTACCTCAATCGCGACTTCCGTCAGAGCAATGCACCGCAGGCCAAGGCCGAGGAATGGGGCCAGGGCTTTACCGCCAAGCTGGAGTCGGGCTTCACCGAAGGCCCGGTCGGTTTTGGTGTCGACGCCATGGGCCAACTGGGCATCAAGCTCGACTCCAGCCGCGACCGCCGCAATACCGGTCTGCTGCCCTTCGGCCCGAACAGCCATGAACCGGTCGATGACTACAGCGAACTGGGCCTGACCGGCAAGGTGCGGGTGTCCAAGAGCACCCTGCGCCTGGGCACCTTGCAACCGATCCTGCCGGTGGTGGTGTACAACGACACCCGCCTGCTCGCCTCCACCTTCCAGGGCGGCCTGCTCACCAGCCAGGACCTGGCCGGCCTGACCTTCAACGCCGGCCGCCTGACCAAGGCCAACCTGCGTGATTCCTCGGGCCGCGACGACATCGGCTATGGCGCCGCCAGCAGCGACCACCTGGACTTCGGCGGCGGCAGCTACGCCCTCACCCCGCAAACCAGCGTCAGCTACTACTACGCCAAGCTCGAGGACATCTACCGCCAGCAGTTCGTCGGCCTGATCGATACCCGCCCGCTGGGTGAAGGCCTGAGCCTGCGCACCGACCTGCGCTACTTCGACAGCCGCAACGACGGTGCCGAACGCGCTGGCAACATCGACAACCGCAACTTCAACGCCATGTTCACCCTCGGCGTACGGGCCCACAAGTTCACCGCCACCTGGCAGCAGATGTCCGGCGACAGTGCCTTCCCGTTCGTGAACGGCGGCGACCCGTTCACCGTCAACCTGGTGACCTACAACACCTTTACCCGCGCCGGGCTGGACTCCTGGCAGGTGCGCTACGACTACGACTTCGTCGCCATGGGCATCCCCGGCCTGAGCTTCATGACCCGCTACACCGATGGCCGCCACGCCGAAACCGCCACCGTCAGCAATGGCCGTGAGCGCGAGCGCGACACCGACATCACCTATGTCATCCAGAGCGGCCCGTTCAAGGACGTCAGCCTGCGCTGGCGCAACGTCACCTTCCGTTCCGGCAATGGCCTGACCAACGCCGTGGACGAAAACCGCCTGATCATCGACTATACCGTGGCGCTGTGGTAACAGCGCCCCTCTACATTGGAGAACAGCATGTCTGCCGCCCCTACCCTGCAAAGCTTCATCGCTGGCCGCTGGCTTGGCCAGCAAGGCGCCCAGGCCCTGCGCAGCGCCCTGGACGGCCACGTCCTGGCCTACAGCCACGAAGAACGTCCGGATTTCGCCGAGGCCGTGGACTTTGCCCGCGGCCGTGGCCTGGCCGCGCTGATGGCCATGGACTTCCAGCAACGCGCTGCCCGCCTGAAGGCGCTGGCCCTGTACCTGGCCGAGCGCAAGGAACAGCTCTACGCCCTGTCCCACCACAGCGGCGCCACCCGTGCCGACAGCTGGATCGACATCGAAGGCGGCAACGCCACGCTGTTCTCCTATGCAGGTATTGGCAGCCGTGAGTTGCCGTCGGGCAACCTGGTGCACGAAGGCCCGGCGATCCCGCTGGGCAAGCAAGGCCATTTTGCCGGCAGCCACATCCTGGTGCCGCGCGCCGGCGTGGCGGTGCACATCAACGCCTTCAACTTCCCCATCTGGGGCATGCTGGAGAAGTTCGCCCCGACCTTCCTGGCGGGCATGCCGTGCATCGTCAAGCCTGCGACCTCGACCAGCTACCTGACCGAGGCCGTGGTGCGGCTGATGAACGCATCCGGCCTGTTGCCCGAAGGCAGCCTGCAACTGGTGATCGGCAGCACCGGCGACCTGCTCGACCGCCTGCAAGGCCAGGACGTGGTGACCTTCACCGGTTCAGCCGACACCGCCGCCAGGTTGCGCGTCACACCGAACCTGGTCCGCAACTCGGTGCCGTTCACCGCCGAAGCCGATTCGCTGAACTGCGCCATCCTCGGCCCGGACGTGACCCCCGACAGCGAAGAGTTCGACCTGTACATCAAGGAGGTGGTCCGCGAAATGACCACCAAGGCCGGGCAGAAATGCACCGCCATCCGCCGCGCCATCGTACCGGCCAGGCACATCGACGCCGTTGCCACACGCCTGCGCGAGCGGCTGAGCAAGGTGGTGGTCGGTGACCCGTCGCTGGAGGGTGTGCGCATGGGCGCCCTGGCTTCCCACGACCAGCAACACGATGTGGCCGAGCGGGTGCGCAGCCTGCTGCAGAGCTGCGACCAACTGTTCGGCGCCAGCGACGGTTTCGCACCGCGTGGCGAGGGTGTGGCCGAGGGCGCGTTCTTCGCCCCGACCCTGCTGCAGGCCCGTGACCCGCATGCCGAAGGCGGTGCCCATGATATCGAAGCGTTCGGCCCGGTCAGCACGCTGATGGCCTATGACGACCTCGATGAAGCCCTGGCGCTGGCCGCGCGTGGCAAAGGCAGCCTGGTGGCGACCCTGGTCACCGCCGACCGTAGCGTAGCGGCCAAGGCCATCCCGGTGGCCGCTGCCTGGCATGGCCGGCTGCTGGTACTCGACAGCGAGGCGGCCAAGGAATCCACGGGGCATGGCTCGCCATTGCCACAACTCAAGCACGGCGGCCCGGGCCGCGCTGGTGGTGGTGAAGAGTTGGGTGGCCTGCGTGCGGTCAAGCATTACCTGCAACGCGCTGCGGTACAGGGTTCGCCGAGCATGCTCACGGCGGTAACCGGCGAATACGTGCGCGGTGGCGAAGTGATCGAAACCGAAGTACACCCGTTCCGCCGCTATTTCGAGCAACTGCGCATCGGCGAGTCGCTGCTCACCCACCGCCGTACCGTGACCGAAGCCGACCTGGTCAACTTCGGCTGCCTGTCGGGCGACCATTTCTACATGCACTTCGACGAGATCGCCGCCAAGCAATCGCAGTTCGGCAAGCGCATCGCCCACGGCTACTTCGTGTTGTCGGCAGCGGCCGGGCTGTTCGTCTCGCCTGGTGAAGGCCCGGTACTGGCCAACTACGGCCTGGATACCCTGCGCTTCATCAACCCGGTTGGCATCGGCGACACCATCCAGGCACGCCTGACCTGCAAGCGCAAGATCGACCAGGGCAAGACCAGCCCGCTGGGCCAGCCCCAGGGCGTGGTGGCGTGGGATGTGGAGGTGACCAACCAGTTGGGTGAACTGGTCGCCAGCTACGACATCCTCACCCTGGTGCTGAAAAAGCCCTGACGCGGCCGTTGGTCAGGGGCGGTCGGCATTCAACCGACCTCACCTGGCCGTTGCCACTCTCATTCAATGAGCACCAAGCATTCCTGCGGGAGCGGCTTTAGCCGCGAAGAATCCAACGCGGTGCATGGCACCGGCTACGCCGGTGTTCGCGGCTA
Organism: Pseudomonas sp. 43(2021); assembly: GCF_017490805.1. Classification (NCBI taxonomy): domain Bacteria; kingdom Pseudomonadati; phylum Pseudomonadota; class Gammaproteobacteria; order Pseudomonadales; family Pseudomonadaceae; genus Pseudomonas; species Pseudomonas sp. 43(2021). Next base: position 100,775 of record NZ_JAFGYJ010000009.1, on the reverse strand, counting down.
AAGCCGCTCCAACAGGGGCCGCGCAAGGTCGTGCAGCTCGGGGAATCACATTGTCGCCGCCGGCCCCCCCGCCGACGGGTTCGGCTTGCTCCCCGACACCCGCCAGCTCACTGCGGTAATCCCGTAGCGCTCTGCCATTGGCCTGCTGACTTTCCTTATCTTCTCCCGGCCGAACCTGGGAATGATGCCGATGCCCGCATCGCAACTTGCCCAATGCCAGGCCTCGACATTGTCCAGCTGCTCCAGGCGGATGATGAAACTGCGCGGCTGGCCATGCAGCTGGTAATCGATGATGTAGAGCTGTGGGCTAGGCATCGCAGGGGCCTCCTCTTCTCCATGGATGACACCCTGATTGATCGGGGTATGCGCCGAAAATTCAAAAAATCACTGATGGCGACCTTTGCCGTGGCTGTTTTGCCCACCCTTGCGGCCGGCGTCCGAAGCCCGCTGGCGGTCATTGGCAAAATTGCCGCCAGAAACCTGACCACCCTTGTGCCCGGCGCGGGAAGCCCGTTCCCGGTCGTTGGCGAAGTTGCCTGGGTTGGTTTCCTTATTGCCGCCACGGTGGCTGGTGCGGTCTTGGTCCTGCGCCATGTCGTTTCTCCTTGCGATGGTTTGGCGGGATGCATGGATCTGCGCCTTACCTTGGTTCCGAACACTCGAACGCTGGCTCTGCTCAATGGTTTTGCCCTCAGCCGACGTGTGGCGCGAAACACATGCGGGCACAATATTGGTGCCACGGCGACCGTTCGCGGGCTTGCGCGCGAAGAGGCCAGCACAGGCAACCGCTAGGCATGCACACTCCAATGACACGCCTCCAGCTCGATCGGCATCTCGTCAATGGCCTGGATCATGCCGCTCTCCAGGGCTTCCCGTGGCCCGAGTATGCGCGGGTAGGCCATCAGGTAGCGCGGCACATCCAGTACCTCGGCCGCGCCCTCGGTCCGCTCGGCGACGATCTGTGCATACAGCCGCAGGTCATAGTCCAGGCTCATCGCATATTCGGCCATGCGTGAATGGTCCACCGATCCGTGCAAGGTCCAGTGGAAAGGATGGAACAGGAACTTGCTGCAACTGCACGCCGTGCGCCGGTCCCCGGCCAGGAACAGGATGTTGCCCATGGATTCCACCGTGCCCAGGTTGTGGGTATGCACCTCGACCGGTAATGCCCGCAGAAAGTTGTACAAGGTAAACCCGTAACTGCACTCGCCGCCCATGGTGGCGATGTTCAGTTGCAGGACCTCGGCGCCCTGCTGCAACGCCCGCGAACAGGTGTTGATCAGGTTGCCACAGGTGGACGAATTGATCGGCCCGGTGAAGTGGACGATATGTCTGGCCATGCTTGCCTCCAGGGTGGCAGGTCATTCCTTGGTCTTCTGCGCATCGTCACCCTGCCCGGCCATCTGCCGGTACTGCTTGCGCAAGGCATGCAACTCGGCCGGGTCCATGTCTTCAAGGTCCAGCAGCGCTTTGTGCGCCCGTTGCGTGGTGCGCAGCAGTTCGTCGATCTTGATGTGCAGTTCGTCGTTGTCGCGGTTCTGGGTGTTCTGGATGAGGAACACCATGAGGAAGGTGATGATGGTGGTCGAGGTGTTGATCACCAGTTGCCAGGTGTCGTTGAAGCCGAACAACGGCCCGGTCAATGCCCAGCTCAGGATCAGCAGGCAGGCGATGCCGAAGGTCAGCGGGCGGCCGGACCAATTGGCCAGCCACTGGGCAAAACGGTCGAATTTCATCCTGGCGCCCTTCCTCCGCAGCAGATATGCGGTGGAAACGTCGCGCGCTGCAAAGTTCAACGCGGTATGGCCTTTTCCGTTGGTCAACCGTGCTGAACCCTGGCCGCTGTTCACCAGTCGCACCTTCAGAGTGACCGAACAAGGACCCGGTAATGAGGAAGGCAGCGTGAGCGATATCCGCATCGGCATCTCCGGTTGGCGCTACGGTCCGTGGCGCAAGGATTTCTACCCGAAGGGCCTGCCCCAGGACGACGAACTGGCGTTCGCTTCGCGGGCGGTCAACAGCATCGAGATCAACGGCTCGTTCTACAGCCTGCAAACGCCCGAACGCTACCAGGGCTGGCGTGACGACACCCCGCCCGGCTTCGTGTTCGCGGTCAAGGCCCCGCGTTACATCACCCATGTGCGTCGGCTAAGGGATATCGAAGAACCCATGGCCAATTTCTTCGCTTCCGGGCCGCTGCTGCTCGGCAAGAAGCTAGGGCCATTCCTCTGGCAGTTTCCACCGAACATGAAGTTCGACGAGGCCCGCTTCAGCCGTTTTCTCGAGCTGCTGCCACACAGCCGCAAGGCCGCCCGCGACTGCGCGCTGGGGTGTGCGCAACGCCTGAGGGACAACGGCAGTACCGATATCAAGGGCAACGCACGGCTACGCCACGCCGTGGAAATTCGTAATGAGAGTTTTTTGTGCGAAGCCTTCATCAAGCTGCTGCGCAAACACCGGGTGGCGCTGGTGGTGGCCGACAGCGCCGGGAAATGGCCTTACGTCGAAGATGTCACCGCCGACTTCGTGTACATGCGCCTGCATGGCGATGTCGAGCTGTACAGCAGTGGCTATACCGCCCAGGCGCTGCGGCGCTGGAAGCAGCGCATCCAGCACTGGAGCCAGGGGCGGCAGGCCGACGATGCCCAGCTGGTCGTGCCGGGGCCGCCACCACGGCGCGCGACCCGTGACGTCTACTGCTATTTCGACAACGACCAGAAAGTCCATGCACCCTATGACGCCCGGCGCCTGCTGCAGAAGCTGTCGCTGGACCATGAGCTGATGACCGAGCCTGGCGTGGTGCCGGAGGTGGCGCTGTGAACAGGACCCTGCCTGCCCCGCACTGCATCTTCGACAAGGTTACCGCCGTGCATCGGCTGAATGTACTGACGCTGAACGTGCACAAGGGCTTCACCTTCTTCAATCGGCGCTTCATCCTGCCCGAGTTGCGCGAAGCCGTGCGCGCCACCGGCGCCGACCTGGTGTTCCTGCAGGAGGTGCACGGTAGCCACCAGCAACACGCCCTGCGCCACCCGGCCTGGCCGGATACGCCCCAGTACGAGTTCCTGGCCGACAGCATGTGGCCACAGTACGCTTACGGCCGCAATGCCGTGTACCCCCACGGCGACCACGGCAATGCCCTGCTGTCGAAATTCCCCATCAGATGCTTCGACAACCTGGACGTTTCGGTACAGGGCAACGAGCAGCGCGGCCTGCTGCATTGCCAACTGGAGGTACCAGGCCATGACCAGGTGCATGCGGTGTGCGTGCACCTGGGCCTGCGCGAGGCGCACCGGCAACGCCAGGTGAGGCTGCTGCTGGACCTGCTCGACAGCCTGCCGCCCAAGGCGCCGGTGATCGTTGCCGGCGATTTCAATGATTGGCGGCTGAAGGCCGATACGGTGCTGAGCGAACACCTGGTAGAAGCCTTCGGCGAGCATTTCGGCACCCCGGCTCGCAGCTTTCCGGCGCGTCTGCCACTGCTGCGCCTGGACCGCATCTACCTGCGCAACGCCATGCCCGGCACTGCCCGGGTGCTGTCGAAGTACCCGTGGTCGCACCTCTCCGACCACGCCCCTTTGGCTGCGGAGATCAACCTGTGAACCGACCCTGGGTAGACGGCAACAGCGTGCAGTTGCTGATCAATGGCGAGCAATACTACCCCCGTGTGTTCGAGGCCATGGCCCACGCTCGGGAGGAAATCCTGCTGGAGACCTTCATCATCTTCGATGACAAGGTCGGCCAGCAGTTGCAGCAGGTACTGATCGATGCCGCCCGGCGCGGCGTGCGTGTCGAAGTGGCCGTGGATGGCTACGGTACGGCCGACCTGCCTGCGCCGTTCATTGCCGCCATGACCGATGCCGGGGTCAGTTTCCACGCCTTCGACCCGCAGCCGCGGCTGGTGGGCATGCGCACCAACCTGTTCCGGCGCCTGCACCGCAAGATCGTGGTGGTCGACGGTGAGCGGGCATTCATCGGCGGCATCAACTACAGCGCCGACCACCTGGGCGACTTTGGTGCCATGGCCAAGCAGGACTATGCCGTCGAAGTCACCGGCCCGGTGGTGGCGCAAGTGCATGCCGCCAGCAAGCGCCTGATGTCGCCGGTGCTGCAGCCGCCCAGCGCGGTGCGGCCGCTGACCGAGCCTGCCGGTGCCAGCAGCGCCGTGCTCATCGAGCGCGACAACGGGCTGCGCAGTACCGATATAGAAGCCCACTACCTGCAGGCGTTCCGCAGTGCCCGGCAGCGCATCGTGGTGGCCAACGCCTATTTCTTCCCGGGCTACCGGCTGATGCGCGAACTGCGCAATGCGTCCCGGCGTGGCGTGGAGGTGCAACTGATCCTGCAGGGTCAGCCGGACATGCGCTGGGTACGGGCGCTGTCGCGGCTGCTGTACAACTACCTGCTGCGCGACGGTGTGGCCATTCACGAGTACTGCCAGCGGCCCTTGCACGGCAAGGTGGCGCTGGTGGACGACCAGTGGGCCACCGTCGGCTCCAGCAACCTGGACCCGTTGAGCCTGTCGTTCAATCTGGAAGCCAACCTGTTCATCCGTGATCGTGCCTTCAACCATCAACTCAACCAGCACCTGCAGGCGCTGGCCCGCGATCAATGCAAGCCGGTCACCCTGGAGCGCATGGTCCGTGGCTACTGGTGGCGGGCGCCGCTGATCTTCGTGTGTTTCCACGTGATCCGCCATTTCCCGCGGATTGCCGGCTGGTTCCCGGCGCACCGCCAGCGCTTGCGCTCGGTGCAGCCGGAGGCCGAGGTACAGGGTGACTATCACGAGGGCAAGACCTGATGGCGCGAAAACACTGGCAAACCTGGGGCAAACGGCTGTTCACCCTGGCATTCCTGATCCTGATCCCTGCGCTGCTGTACCTGCTGGCGCGCAACCTGGACTGGAACGAGGTGCGCCAGTCGTTGCTGGCCTACAAGCCTGGCAACCTGGCCATCGGCCTGGCGCTGGCCGGGTGCAGCTACCTGACGTTCGCGAGTTACGATCTGCTGGCGCGGGCCTACACCGGCCACCACCTGCCGGCTCGCCAGGTTTTGCCGGTGGCCTTCGTGTGCTACGCCTTCAACCTCAATTTCACCACCTGGGTGGGTGGCGTTGCCTTGCGCTACCGGCTATACAGCCGCCTGGGCCTGGACACACCGACCATCACCCGCATCCTCACCCTGGGCCTGCTGACCAACTGGATGGGCTACATGCTGCTGGCTGGCACGGTGTTCGCCTTGCGCCTGGTCGAGCTACCCGCCAACTGGGCGGTGGGCGCCACCGGCCTGCAACTGATCGGCCTGGTATTGCTGGCGATTTCCGCAGGCTACCTACTGGCCTGTGGTTTCGCCAAAAAGCGCACCTGGCGCTGGCGCGACCATGAGGTAACGCTGCCGTCGCTGCGCCTGGCGCTGTGCCAGGTCGTGCTGGGTGCCAGCAACTGGGCGCTGATGGCACTGCTGATCTTCTGGCTGCTGCCTGGCGAAGCCTTCTACCCGTCGATACTTGGCATCCTGCTGATCAGCTGTGTGGCAGGTGTGGTCGCGCATATCCCGGCCGGGCTGGGTGTGCTGGAAACGGTATTCCTGGCCCTGCTGCACGGGCAGCTGGCCCAGGGTTCGCTGGTGGCGGCCCTGCTGGGCTACCGTACGCTGTACTACCTGGTGCCGCTGTTGCTGGCGGTGCTTGTCTACCTGGTCCTGGAGAAACGCGCCAAAGCCATGCGCCGGCGCGACAAGCCCGCCTGAACCTGACAAGGGCCTGTGGCCCCGGAGGTGGCAAATGCGTGTCGCTGTCCTGATATTGATGGGGGCCAGCCTGGTCAGTGGCCAGGCCCTGGCCGAAGCCTGCAACGTGCTGACGCGGTCCTCCAGCGAGGCGGTCAAGCCGGTGGAGCGACACAGCTGTTACAGCTACAGCAACCTGCCCGCCGAAGCGATCAACTGGTCGTGCAGCAACGAGAGCAAGGACATGCTCAACAGCGAAAAGCACAAGGTCCCCCGTTGCGCGGACGGCAGCGTTGGCAGTTGCATCGCACCGTTGACCCGGGAGGCATTGGCCAACCCCAAGGCAGCTGGCGGTGACAAGCCGGCGTTGCCCAAGGATGCGCGGGTAATCACCTATTACTACGACACCCCAAGCCTGGGCCAGGCCCGCACCGATTGCGAGCGTAGCAACGGCATCTGGCAGACTCACTGATTCTGCAGGCCTGCGCGCTGCTTTGTGAGGGAGCGGCCTTTCGCGACGCAAGGCCGCTCCCACAGGACCATCACCGCCCCATAAACCTATGCAGAAGCTATGGGACGGCGTTGTTTCAGGGTGAAATCGGGTCACTCGCCGGGAAAGTCTCGTCCAGCGCATTGTCCACCGCGCTCTCCCCGGTCTTTTCGCCACAGTGGCAATCCGGCATCCGGCACGGCTCGCCATTGCGATGCCCGCTGGCACAGGCCTCGCAGCAATACACCTTGCCTTCGAGCTGCAAGGCGTTGGCATCCACGGTGCAGGAACAATGCGCACAGGCACAACGCAGTTCGTTCATGGCTTGCTCTCCTCGTCATCGATTACATCATCAGTCCACGGTTCGCCATCCAGCGGTGCGGAGCGGGCCAGTTCGGCTTCGTCCAGGCCTATGCCGCCGCCGATTTCATGGGCCTCCACCCGGCGCAGGGTCTTGTCTGCCGGTCCGCCGGTGCTGCCAGGCTCATGCGGGTCGCGGGCGCCGGTCTCATCCAGCAGGGTGTCCGGGCTCAGGTCGTCGTAGGTAACGTTGTCTTCGTGCAAACTGTCGCTCAGCGCTTCGCCGCCGGTCATGCCGCTTTCGGCCACGCGCCGGGGCGGGAACTCGCGGGCCACGTCCGCGGCCGGGCGCTCGTCGCCCACACGCCCCTCGCGCTCATCCAGGCGCTCGTCGAAGTCCAGTTCATGCACGCTGCCCATGCGGTCTTCGGTGTCGTCGATTTCGATCGGGGTATACGGCTTCGGTTCATCTGCTCGGGCCATGTGTGTTCTCCGTCAAGTGGCTTCATTCGGTCGACTGCACCTGATCGTTGAAGATTCAGAGTTTTTTGAACTACCGCCCGGGCCGCTGGCTCCCACCATAGAGACTCAGAACCGCCCGGAGCCGTCATGGCCAAGCCCCTAGAGGAATACGCGCGCAAGCGCGACTTCAACGCCACGCCCGAGCCCAGCGGCAAGCGCAGCCATGGCAAGCGGGCCCATGCGCTGCAGTTCTGCATCCAGAAGCATGACGCCAGTCACCTGCACTACGACTTCCGCCTGGAGCTCGATGGCACGCTGAAAAGCTGGGCAATCCCCAAAGGGCCCTCGCTGGACCCGAAGGTGCGCCGCCTGGCCGTGCACGTAGAGGACCACCCGCTGGACTACGCCGATTTCGAAGGCCATATCCCCGAGGGCCATTACGGCGCGGGCGACGTGATCGTCTGGGACCGGGGCATCTGGGAGCCCGAAGGCGATGCGCACGAAGCCTATGCCAAGGGCAAGTTGCGCTTCCGCCTGCAAGGCGAAAAGCTTGGCGGCGTGTGGAATCTGTTTCGCACCCACCTGGCCGGCAAGAAGGAACAGTGGATGCTGGTCAAGTCGCAAGACAGCCAGGCGCGTAGCGAAGCCGACTACAGCATCGTCGACGCCCAGCCCGACAGCGTCCTCAGCGACCGCACGCTGGTGCCGCGCAAGCCAGCAGCAAAAAAAGCCGCTGCACCACGTCGCAAACCGGCCAGCAAAGGCCGGAAGGTGCCGTTGCCGACGCAACTGCAGCCACAATTGGCGACCTTGGTCGACTCCCCGCCCGGCGGCGACTGGCGCTACGAAGTCAAGTTCGACGGTTATCGCATCCTTGCCCGCATCGACGGCGATGACGTCCGCCTGTTCACCCGCAATGGCCACGACTGGAGCAGCAAGCTGCCCAGGCAGGTTGCCGCCTTGCGTGCGCTGGGCATCGACGCGGCCTGGCTCGATGGCGAGGTGGTGGTGGCCGGCGAGAACGGCGCGGCGGACTTCCAGGCGCTGCAGAACGCCTTCGACACCGAACATGACGAGCACATCACCTATTACCTGTTCGACCTGCCCTTCCTCGGCGGCCAGGACCTGCGCCAGTTACCGCTGCAGGACCGGCGCCGCACCTTGCAGCACTTGCTGGAACACAATGAATCGGACGTACTCCGGTACTCCGCCGACTTTGACCAGCCCGTCGAATCCCTGCTCGACAGCGCCTGCCAGCTGCAACTCGAAGGCCTGATCGGCAAGCGCGTCGACAGCCCCTACAGCGGCCGTCGCAGCCCCGACTGGATCAAGCTCAAGTGCAAGCAGCGCCAGGAGTTCGTGATCGTCGGCTACACCGACCCGAAAGGCAGCCGCAGCGGTTTCGGCGCACTGCTGCTGGCCTTGCACGACAACGACAGCGGCGAGTTGCGCTATGCCGGCAAGGTCGGTACCGGCTTCAGTGCCACCACCCTGGCAAGCATCCATGCCCGGCTGGGACCGTTGGAAACCGACACGCCGGCTCTGCCCAGGCCGCCCGCGGGAGCCGAAGCCCGCGGCGTGCACTGGCTGAAACCGCAGCTGCTGGCCGAAGTCGCCTATGCCCAGATGACCCGTGACGGCATCGTGCGCCATTCGGTGTTCCACGGCCTGCGTGATGACAAACCGGCTACCGCCATCGACCTGGAGCGCAGCATGCCCGCCAAGACCCTGCCCAAGCGCAAGCAGGCCAAGGCCCCAGAGGCCTTGGGCGAGCTGCGCCTGACCCACCCCGAGCGGATAATCGACGCCACCCGCGGCGTGACCAAGCGCGAGGTCGCCGAGTACTACGCCGCCGTCAGCCAGTGGATCCTGCCCCAGCTCAAGGATCGCCCGGTGGCACTGGTGCGCGCGCCGGACGGCCTGACCGGCGAGCTGTTCTTCCAGAAGAACGCAGGCCAGCTGCATATACCCCACGTGCTCAGCTACGACAAGGCCGAGGCCGGCCAGGCAGCGATGGTCATCAACCGCGCCGATACCCTGCTGGGAGCGGTGCAGATGAACATGCTCGAGCTGCACACCTGGAACGCCACCGACAAGGATTTCGACAAGCCCGACCGCTTCGTCCTCGACCTCGATCCGGACCCGGCACTGCCGTGGAAGGCCATGCTCGAAGCCACCCAACTGGCCCTGACGTTGCTGGATGAACTGGGCTTGAAGGTGTTCCTCAAGACCAGTGGCGGCAAAGGCATGCACCTGGTCGTGCCCCTGACCCGGCGGGCCAGCTGGGATGAAGTCAAGGCGTTCAGCCATGCCATCGTCGATTACCTGGCCAGGCTCTTCCCCGACAGGCTGAGTGCCGTTTCCGGGCCCAAGAACCGCGTCGGGCGCATCTTCATCGACTACCTGCGCAACGGCAAGGGCGCGACCACCGCCTGCGCCTACACCCTGCGCGCGCGTGAAGGCCTGCCGGTATCCGTGCCGATCTGGCGCGAGGAACTGCCGCAACTCAAGGGCGCCAACCAGTGGAACATCGACAATGTGCTTGAGCGTCTGGACGATGTGGACGACCCCTGGGCCGATTATGGCAAGACAAGGCAATCGATCACCGTGGGCATGCGCAAGCAGCTGGGGCTGGCCTGATGAGGGCTTGCCTGAAACGCTGCGCCCGCAGTGCCTGAACAAGGAGCCAGGCCCATGGTTCTGGCATGGCGGCGCTGGCATTGCGGCCTGCTGGTACGGCGCCGCCGAAGCCCTGGCCGATTATCTGGCGGGCCTGCGCACCCTGTGGGAGCGGGTTCACCCGCGAAACATCCAGCGCGGTGCATGGCACCGGCTCCGCCGGTGTTCGCGGGTAAACCCGCTCCCACAAGGTCCCTGCCAGCGCAACAAGTCCTGTGCAGCGCCCTGCGTTGCTGGCTTGCGTCAAGCGCCAGGGTTCACGACGCTTTGCGTGTCTTCTTCGCCGGCTTTTTGCCACCCAGGCTGCGCTTGAGCAGTTCGGTGAGGTCGAGGATATCTGCACCTTTGCCCGCTTCCGTCGCCTCGCCCTTCTCCACCGTCTCGATCTTGCCCTTGCTGGCCTTCTCCTCCACCAGGTCCAGGATGGTCTGGCGGAACACATCCTGGTAATCCGCCGGTTTCCACGGCCCGCTCATGTCTTCCACCAGTCGCTTGGCCATGTCCAGTTCGCGCTTGTCCACCTTGGCCTCGGTCACACTGCTGTCCAGCTCCAGCGTTTCCAGCCCGCGCACTTCCTCCGGCCAGCGCAGGGTAATCATCACCAGTGCGTCATCCAGCGGTCGCAGCAGCGCCAGGTGCTGGCGGGTGTGCAGCACCACCGTGGCCAGCGCCACCTTGCCGGTCTTGGCCAGGGTTTCGCGCAGCAAGGCATACACCTTGCCGCCACGACGGTCCGGGGTAAGGTAGTACGGCGTATCAAAGTACTGCAGCGGGATCTCGCCGGCCTCGACGAAGGAAAAGATATCGATCGTCTGGGTCGCCTCGGGCCGGGCCTTGCGGATTTCCTCCTCGCTGATCACCACGTAGCGGCCCTTCTCGAACTCAACGCCCTTGACGATGTTGTCCTTGTCGATCTCCTTGCCGGTGACCTTGTTCACCCGCTTGTAGCCCACCGGTTCCATGCTGCGCTTGTCGAGCCAGTCGAAATCGACCCGCTCGGTGCGCACTGCGGTATTGAGGGCCACGGGGATGTGCACGAGGCCGAAACTGATGGCGCCTTTCCAGATTGCCCGAGCCATTAGCGGTGCTCCCAAGGTTGCCTGCCAATACCTGAATCGACTGCACCGGGCGGCGAAGGTTTAGCTGCCCTGCCCTATGGCAGCGGGTTGCCACCCGTCACACCGAATACCTCGCCGGTGATATAGCTGGACTCCTGGCTGGCCAGCAACACATACACCGGCGCACATTCGGCGGGCTGCCCTGGGCGCTTCATGGGCGTGTGCGCACCAAAGTCGGGGATTTTCTCCGGTGGTTGGCCACCACTGGGTTGCAGCACTGTCCAGATAGGCCCCGGGGCCACGGCGTTGACCCGGATACCGCGCTCGATCACCTGTTTGGCCAGGGCCTTGGTGAAGGCGACGATCGCCGCCTTGGTGGTGGCATAGTCGAGCAAGGTGGCCGAAGGCTGGTAAGACTGGATCGAAGCGGTGTTGATGATGGTCGCCCCCGCCGGCATCAGCGGCACGGCCGCCTGGCACAACCAGAACAGCGCGTAGACATTGGTCTTCAGAGTGTGGTCGAACTGTTCGTGACTGATCTGGCTGATGTCCTTGCGCGCTTCCTGCTTGCCGGCGACGTTGACCAGGATGTCCAGGCCGCCGAGTTGCTCGTGGGCCTGGTCGACCAGTTCCTTGCAGAACTGCTCATCCTTCAGGTCACCGGCAATGGCCACCACCTTGCGGCCTTCGGCTTCGATCAGTTTGATGACTTTGCGCGCGTCAGGTTGTTCGATGGGCAGATAGTTGAGGGCTATGTCGGCACCCTCGCGGGCGAAGGCGATGGCCACGGCCCGGCCGATGCCCGAGTCCGCACCGGTGATCAGCGCCTTGCGCCCTGCCAGGCGGCCAAAGCCCTTGTAGGTGGTTTCGCCGTGGTCTGGCTCGGGCTGCATGTTGGCGTCCAGCCCCGGTGCCGGCTGGCCTTGGGCAGGGAATGGCGGGTGCGGGTACTGGGTCAGCGGGTTCTGCATGCTGAACTGGTCGTGGGGTTTGCTGGACATGGGGCCACTCCTCTGGTGAAACCGGTATTGGCCCAATCGCGGGCTTGCCCGCTCCTACAGGTATTGAAGCTGGTGGTAGTCCTGTGGGAGCGGGCAAGCCCGCGAAGGCCGCTCTACCGATTTCGAGGTAAACCGCCATCGATGGTTTTTTCCAACTGGCCCATACACCGACCAGCGGTCGATACGTCACTCAAAGCGACTAGTTCCGTACCTCAACTGCGTCCACATCCGGTGCATCTGGCGCGTCTGGCGCGTCGTCCACATCAGCCCTTGCAGCGTCTCTGGCTGCATTGGCAGCGACTTTGGCTTCGTCCCTGGCGGCATCTGCCGTAGCCCTGGCAGCATCTCTGGCTGCATCAGCTTGGTCTCTGGCTGCGTCGCGGGCAGCATCTGCCGCGTCCCTGGCAGCTTCTCTGGCGTCATCTGCGCCGGCTACGCCAGCAGCTTTTGCGGCGTCGCGGGCGGCATCCGCCTCGGCTCTGGCAGCGTCTCTGGCTGCATCTGCAGTAGCTTTTGCCGCATCCCGGGCGGCATCGGCCTCAGCCCTTGCAGCGTCTCTGGCCGCATCAGCATCGTCTCGGGCGGCGTCCCTGGCGGCATCCGCCTCATCGTTGTCGTTGTCATGCGCATCGCCTGGGCCTTTGCCGGCCATGCCACCATGGTCACCATCGCCGGCCCCCGGGCCGCCATGACCGCCATGACCGCCACCGCCATCACCACCGTGACCACTGCCTCCGCTACCACCACCGTGACCGCCGCCTCCAGAGCCACCGCTGCCACCACCGTGACCGCCACCGCCTCCAGAGCCACCGCCGCCATTACCGTGGCCGCCACCGCCTCCAGAACCACCGCCACCGCCGTGACCACCACCGCCGCCGCTGCCACCGTCTTTGGCATACACGCTGGAGAAACTACCGATGTAGTCGGGCACCAGAACGGTCGATGCCGACAGGACGCCACCAATTGCCAATGCCAACAAACATTTCTTGAGCAACATGATGCACCTCCGCTTGGCGTTGCGTCGTCATCTCCGTAACAAACGCAATGACCAATGAGTTCGCAACCGCCCATGGAGCGGCCAGCCAACCGGCGCGGCCATAGATCTGCAGTGTCAGCGAGCAACTGCGGTTTTCGCACGATCCCTCAGAGCCAGTCAGCCTCTTTGCGTGGGAAATATTCCCACATATTAAGACTAGTACTGTATGCCTGAGTTCCAGATACCGAATGTCAGGCCAAGGCACGTTTCAGACTTGCCAGCAGTCACGACTGGCTGAACAGCACCCGCCGGAAAGCCTCGGCCGCCAGGTGCACCTGCACCGCCCAGTCCTGCGCCGCGTCACTGCCGGCATCATCGGAAATGTACTTCAGGCACACGAACGGGATACCTTCGCCGCGTGCGATCAGCGCCAGCACGTAGGCTTCCATGTCGACCACGTCATAAGGTGCATTGCCATGGTTGATCTCGAAGCTGTCGCCACTGCCGCAGGTTTCCAGGGCCAGGCCGGGGATCTGCGCACCATGCTCCAACACCACCGGGATGTCCGACAAAGGCGTCTGGTAGCGGTCGAAGCCCAGCGGGGTCACGTCCATGTCGCGCTGCACGAAGCGGGTGCAGCACACCACCTCGCCCTTGCCATGGCGCTGGCTGCCGGCCGAGCCAAGGTTGACGATCAGCCTGGGCCGACGCGTGGCAATGGCCTTGGTCAGCGCGATGGCGGCATTGACCTTGCCGATGCCGGTGAACACGGTGTTGACGTCAGCGAATACCTCGCCGGCCTCGGCTTCGAGGGCGAAGACAAACAGCGTGTCATCCAGGGAAATGTCGGGGAATTGCTTGATCAGCATCATGGCGCAGGTGGTTCCGAGTGGCTGCGAAAGGCGCGGCCATTTTCGGCCAACCCCGGCTAATTGCAAGCCCCGGCGGCCACCACGGCCCGTAACGCCTGCGCCCTGCCCAGGCCAGCAGCGCGGGCCTGGGCCAGGCACTGCAGTTGCTGGTCGGCATGGGTGCCGTCGCGCAGCAGGTGGTGTGCATGGTGGAAGGCGCGTTCGGCGTCTGCGGTGTCGACCGGCAAATGCTCCTGCAACTGGGCCAGCCAGCCTTCGGCCGTAACCGGCTGTTGCCCGTGCAGGCCGATGAACTCACCGTGGCGCCCATGGCGCATGGCACGCCAGTAGTTTTCCTGGGTGATCCAGCGCTGCTCGCGGTTGCAGGCCGCGGGGTCATGCCGGTACACGATGCTGTGCTCGATCAGGTGGCGAAACAGTGCAGCGATGCACAGCGCGTCCTCCAGCCGCGGGCAGCCATCGCAGATGCGCAGTTCGACCGTCGGGAAGCGTCGCGAAGGCCGGATCGCCCACCAGAAGTCGCCGTCCGCGGCCAGCGAGCCGGTGCGCTGCAGCAAGGCACGGTAGCGCTCGTAGGCGGCCCAGTCCGGCAAAGGCTCGGGCAGCCCCATGTGTGGCCACTCCCCGCAAATCACTCGCCGGTAGCTCATGTAGCCGGTGCACTGGCCTGCCCACAGCGGGGATGACGTACTCAGTACCAGCAACAAGGGCAGCCAGCCCAGTACGCGGTTGATCAGTTGCATGCGGTCGCAGCCTGGCGGAACGCCCACGTGTACGTGCAGGCCGTTGAGCAGGCTGCGCCGCGCCACATGCCGGTAGTCCGCGAACAGTTGCCGGTAGTGCGCCGGGGTGGCGGGTTGCTGCCGCAGCCAGGCGGCATTGGGGTGGCTTGCCGCGCCGTACAGGCCCATGCCCTCTTCGGCCAGCGCGGTGCCCAGCCGCTGGCGGCTGTGCTGGAAGAACTCGCGTGCCTCGAACAGGTTGGCAAACACCGGCGAGGCCACTTCGATCTGGCTGCGGAACATTTCCTGGGCAAAATGCTGGCCCAGCGCCTCGCGACAACGCCCGACCACGGCTGGCGAAGGTGTGGCTGGCACCCGCCCCGAGTCCAGGTTCACCAGCAGGTATTCTTCCTCGATGCCGAACGTGCAGGGTCGTGCCATGCTGCCTCAGCTGTTGCGGGTGACTGTAAGCACCACGGCGGCGATGCGTTCGACCTGCTCGTAACCGGGCTCGCTCAGTTGTTCGCCAAACACATCCGGGTCGATTTCCCGATACACCCAGGACCACGCCGGGCCCGCCAGGCGCAGGCGGACGGCGTCGAGCAAGGCGTCCCGGCCATCGATGATCGCCACGCCGGTATACAACAGTAGCGAGCCGCCTGAACCCAGCCGCTCGCAGGCCTGTTCGACGATCCGCAGCGACAGCTGCGCGCCGAGCGAACCACCGCCATGCCGATAGGTACGTTCGCTGGCATCCAGCATGTACGGCGGGTTGGCAACGATAAGGTCGAACAGCCCGGTAATGCCGTCGAGGATATCACTCGGTTCCACGGACACATTGCTCAGGCCCGCCAGTGCCGCGTTGATCGCGGTGTAACGCAGCGCGAGCGGGTTGATGTCCACGGCGCTGACTTGGGCATGGGGCGCCGCCCGGGCAATCAGCAAGGCGCCGACACCGGTGCCGCAACCAATATCCACGGCATGCTCGATGCGCTTCGGAGTGCGTTGCAGATGATCATGGATGACCTGGGCGAAACGGTAACTGTCCGGGCCGAAAAATACCGCGTCGGCTTCCTGGGTGGGGTACGCGGAGTGCACCAGCAGCAGGTCGTCGATTGTGGACCAGCGCACGGTGCTGAGCAGCAACTCCCCGTGCGCCTTCAGCACCTGGGCACGCCGCATCTGATCCAGCTCATCGGCAGAAACCAATGACGAACGGAACGGACGGTTCCAGCCGAACACATCGCGTGCGGTCCTGGCCTGCTCGGCTTCCGGGCGCGCATTCACCCGAGCATGAGTTGCCGGGGTGACACTGGTGAAGCGGTAGCCGTCGGCACGCAGGCGCTTGCCCAATTGCAGCATTGCCTGGTCAGCCTGGATCTGTAGTGGATCGAGCAGCATCAGCGGGTTGCCTCCTGAATCAGGCCGGTAGCCTGCAGGTAGCGCCGGGTGGCCAGCAGTCCTTCCGGTGTCGCATGGCGGTTACCGGACAGCGTGTCGATCAAGGTCTCGATATCGGCGTCCGGGGCAGGAATCGTAAGCGCATCATCCAATTGCACATGCACCTCCCAGCTGCCAGGCAGCACGCGGCGACCCCGGGCTTGCCAGCCTGCCGCGATCCAGTCGTGCCACAGTTGTTTTTCATAGGCGGTGAACACGCCATACATCGGTGCCGAGGGGCCGTCGATCAGCGCCCACCAGCGGCTGTTGGCAGGCTCCTCACCGCGGCGGATCCAGCCCTGCGCCTGCAGGGCCAGCAAAAACGCGGGCATGGCACCGGGCTCGGCCAGCCATTGGTTGACGGTGCGCTTTTGCACGCGGCAATGGTCGGCGTGCATGAATTGGCCAAAGGAGCGCTTGTGCTCCAGTGCCGACAGCAGTTCGGTTTCAAGATCGAAGCTGCTGATCAGGCTGGGTGTATCAAGCCCCAGGCCATTCAAGCGGTAGCCACTGCGCACCCGCTGGTAGAACTGGCCAGCGTCGTCGACCGGGCAGAGTTGGCGTAGCGCCTGGATGGACAGATGCGCATGCCCGCTGGCCGCGTTGTCGATGGTCACGTGAAGCTGAAAGTAATGACCATCGATGCCCAGCTCCGCCAGTTCGTAGGTGGTGATCAACAGATGCAGCGGCGGTTGTTCGTAGCCCAGGTTGTAGCCGATCACCTCGGCAAGAAAATCATCGCCGTAGCGCCCCAGTGCCAGCTGCAAGGCGCCTTGCAGGTAACGCTGGTCGTCCAGCTCAGGCAGCACCAGGCAACCCAGCCGGCTCAACAGCCGTTGGTAGATCAGCACGTGGTTGCAACGCGGATCGCCGCCGCCCAGCTCTTCCATGTAGGTGCGGATAAGCCCGTGATAGCGGGGATCGCCCCAATGTCGCAAGGTGCTGTGCAGCCATGCCCCGTCCACTGCCTTGGTGGGCGCCACCTGTTGCAGGAACCACAGTGCCTGGGCGCGGTTGGCAAAATAGCGCCTTGGTGCACCTTGGCGGCGTTGCTCAAGGTAACACGCATAGGCTTCAGCCACCTGGCTGGCATGGCGAGCGCTCCAGGCGTCCAGTTGAGCAGGATCGGCAGGCAGGTCATCCGGCAAACGTTGCGCACGTGCCAACTGTTCGCTGAGCCACGCGGCGCTCGTGGTGTCGGGGCCTTCGAGCAACGTCTTGTAACGCTCGGTCAGGCTTGGCCCATTTGCCGAAGCCGGTACCACCGCGTCGGTCTTGCGGGTTATTGCCGTCATGCGGTAGTCCTTGTCCACATTTTATTGGCTGGGTTTCTGACCGGGCATCGGTTCAGGGTCTGGAGCAGGTTGTGGAGCAGGTTTGTCGCCGGGTTGCTGCATCTGCAGCGAGGGTTTGCTTTGGTCGGCATCCTTTGCCGGGTGGTCGTTATCCCGGTCGAAACAGCCAGCCAGCAAGCCAAGGGTGCCCACCAGGGCTATCAGAGGGATCAATCGCATGGGGTTCTCCTTCTGTGCAAGATCGCAGCGCCCGGTCGCCCGGGCACTGCGTAGCCTCATTTACGAACGACCGCCCTTGCGGCCCGATTCGCTGGTACGGTCGCCACCGGATTGCTGGCCGCCCTTGCGCCCAGCTTCGGAGGCTTTTTCGCGGTCATTGGCAAAGTTGCCCGGGTTCTTGTTGCCACCTTGGCTGCCCTGCTGGTTGCCGGTGCGGCTGTTCTCTTTGTTGGCCATGGTCTTAAACCTCGTATGACTTCGGAATGCACGGCATTACCTGCCGTACACCTGTTGGGAGTTCGGTCATTCCGGCGGATTCGGTTTAATGCGAAGCGTTCGGACCAGCGGCATTAAATAAGCGGCACCAGCATATTTGGCGCGCCTGTCAGTCGCGCGGCGTGCTATCCAGGCGCGCCTGGCGCCGTCCCAGCCAACCTCCGGTCGTCGCCCAACCCAAGGCAAGCAGCGTACCGATCAGCATCGCCAGTTGCGGATGCTCACCCATCACGTCCAGCGCCCGTTTGAGCCAGCCACTCAAGGCGTCGCCGCCACGATAGACCACGGTGTCGATGAAGTTCTTGGCCTTGTACTTGTCCTCGGCGGGCAGCACGGTGAACAGCATCTCCCGCCCCGGCCGCACCAACGCGTACTCACCGGCCCGGCGCACCACCATCACCACCGCGAAAACGGCGAACACCGGGGCCAGTGCCAGCCACAGGAAGCCCGCTGCCATCACCAGCGGCACCGCCACCAGCAGCACGCCCACCCCCATACGGCGAGCCAGGCGACCGGTAAGGAACACTTGAGTGAGGATCGCCAGGGCCTGAACCACCGTGTCGATCAGGCCGAACACCTGGGTTTGTCGGGTACGCTCGGTGAAGGTTTCGCTGACGATGCGCGCCTGTTCGAAATACAGGAAGGTGCTGACACTGGCGAGCAATACCACGAACAGCGCAATGCCCAGCAGGTAGGGCGAGCGCAGTACGGCAGTGGCACCGGCAAACGGGTTGCCGCCCAGTGGTCGGGAGTCCGGCCGCTCGGCTTGTACCGGCAGTGGATGGCGCGTTCGCCAGCGTTGCAGGAACAACGTCGCGCCGATGCTGCCCAGCAGAAGCGCCCCGGCCAGCACCAGCAAACCGGCATGGCCCAGCGGTACCACCAGCAGCGTACCCAGGATGGGACCACTGAGCCCGCCCAGGCTGGCCCCGGCCGCCAGCAGGCCGAACAGGCGCTTGCCCTGGGCGGTGGAAAACAGGTCGGCGAGTACGCTCCAGGCCAGCGAGATGCTCAGCAGATTGAACACCGACAACCAGATGTAGAAGGCCCGGGCCGTCCATGGCGCTTCCGGGTCGCGGGCGAACAGCACGGCAAAAAGCAACAGGTTGCTGGCGAAGAAGCCGTAGGTCCAGGGCAGGATGTGCCGGCGCTGTACCCTGGAGGCCAGCCAGCCAAACAACGGCAGACACGCCAGGGTGGCGATGAAGGTGCCGGTAAACAGCCATTGCAGGTTGTCCACGCCACCGGCAACGCCCATGGTTTCACGCACCGGGCGCAGCATGAAGTAGCCAGTGAACAACTGGTAGAACAGCAGCACACCGGCGATCACCGCCGGCCCCTCGCCGGGCTGGATGTTCAGCCCCTGGTCCAGGCGCCGCCGCCAGGCTGCCATGGTGTCAGGCAAACAGCTCGATCAGCGCCTGTTGCTGAGGCTGGGTCAGCAACGGCCCGTGTCCGGCCTTGAGCTGGTCAAGTTGGCGCTCGGGCCGGCTGGTCGCAGGGATGACCGTGGTCACCGCCGGGTGGCTGATGGCGAATTTGAGAAACAACTGTGCCCAGCTGCCGATACCCGCCTCTGCGGCCCAGCCGGGCAAGGCCTGGTCCTTGACCCGGGCAAACAGGCGGCCGTCGTCGAAAGCCCGGTTGATCAGCACGCCAACGCCCTTGTCCTGGCACAGGGGCAGCAGTTCGCGGGCGGCGCCGGGGGCATTGACCGAGTAATTGATCTGGATGAAATCCAGCGGTTCGCTGCGCACGATGCGGGCGACCTCGTCCTGGCCACTGTTCAGGTAATGGGTGATGCCGACATAGCGGACTTTGCCCTGCTGCTTCAATTCGCGGGCATAGGGCAGCTGGGTCTGCCAGTCGCGCAGGTTGTGGATTTGCAGCAAGTCGACCTTGTCGGTGCGCAGGCTCTTGAGGCTACCGGCCCATTGCGCTTCGGCGTCTGCCCGGCTGTCGGCGGCGATCTTGGTGGCGATGAAGCACTGCCGGTGCCAACCGCCCTCTTCCAGTAGCTGGCCGAGAATGCTGTCGGCGCCGCCGTAGTTGGGCGAGGTGTCGATGACCCGGGCACCGCCTTCGAAGAACGCCTTCAGTACGACTTTCAGCTGCTGGTACTGGGCCGAGCCGGCTTCCACTTCGAAACTGCCGGAGGTACCGGCACCGATCACCGGCAGCGCTTCACCGGTGGACGGCACCTTGCGGGTCAGCAAACCTGCCGGGGCGGCGGCGTGCAACCACGGGCTGGCGGCCAGCAAGCCCAGGGTTGCACCCGCGCGTAGGACATCGCGACGTGCGTACATGGAAAGCTCCCGTCATGGCGCGGAAACTTTCAAGGCTAGCCGCTGTACCCCGCTGCAGCCGGTGTTTCTGTATCTGGATGTGTAGCGATCAGGCCTGCATCAGCAGGCTCAGGTCGACACCCGCCTCGCTCATGGGTGGGCACCAGTAGTAACCACCGGTCAGTGGCCGGCTGAAGCGGTACAGGCCGTCGATGATGCCGTCCTCCAGGCCGCTCATGCGCCGCAGCTGCACTTCGAATGCCTCGAAGCTGTGGCCCAGGGCCACGAAGGCCAGGCCAGCGCCACGTTGGTCAGCCCAGGCCACCGAACGACGGACGATGAACGCTTCTGGCTCGAAGCTTTCCTGGGCCGTGCGCTTGACATGGGCCGACTCGGGGGCGTCGTCGAGCTCTTCGTTGTCGCTCAGGCGGCGGCCGATGATGTTGTCCTGGTCGGCCTGGGGCAGCGACTTGAAGTACTCCAGGTCGTGCTTCCACAGCTGGAACGCGGCAAAGCTGGAGCCGTCGGCGGCAATGGCCGCCTGCACGGCCTCTTCGTCCACCGGGTTTTCGGTGCCGTCTTCATAACCGGTCAGGTCATGGCCGCCACGGTGCAGGAAGCCGTCGACGCTGTCGGCCAGGCGCAGGGCTGGTGCCAACGCCAGCTCCAGGGCCTGGGCACGCAGCAGCAGGTCGCCGCGCTCGTTACCGCGCAGCCACAGCCACAGGGCGTGTTGGGTGCTGGGGTTCTCCACGGCGGCATCCAGCTGCGGGAAGGCGCGCAAGCCAGGTACTTCACGGCCCAGGGCCCTGGCCAGCGGGGCGCCGACACCCAGGATCAGCTGTTCGCCATCAACCTGCGACAGCAGGGCATCCAGGGCGGCAGGCAGGGCCTCGGGCGACTGCAGGGTGAAGAACAGGTGACGGGCGTGAGCCGGCACCGGGGTGGCAAGCAGACCTTGCTGGAAAGGCATGACAGGCTAATCCTCGGCTAAAACAGGAATGCTACTGCGCCCGCAAGCCTACTGCAACGCGGCATGCAGCCTCACTGGCCGCAGCGCTTGGTAACAACCGGTTACCAAGCGCTGGCGCTTTGCAATTAGCTATCAATCAGGGCCGGCCTACACTCTTCGGGATCCTTCGCCCGAGAGACCGCCCATGACTGCCTCACCTTTGCTCACCGCGTTTCTGCCGCTGGCCCTGGGTATCATCATGCTCGGCCTCGGGTTATCGCTGACCTTGGCCGACTTCGCCCGCGTGGTGAAGTACCCCAAGCCGGTAGTGGTAGGCCTGGTTTGCCAGATCCTGCTACTGCCGCTGGTGTGCTTCCTGATTGCCAACGGGTTTGGCCTGGAGTCGGCCCTGGCGGTGGGGCTGATGCTGCTGGCCGCCTCGCCTGGCGGCACCACGGCCAACCTGTTCAGCCACCTGGCCCATGGCGATGTGGCGTTGAATATCACCCTGACGGCGGTCAACTCGTTGATCGCGATCCTGACCATGCCGCTGCTGGTGAACCTGTCGCTGAGCTGGTTCATGGCATCGGACCAGGCCATCCCGCTGCAGTTTGCCAAGGTGATGCAGGTGTTCGCCATCGTCCTGCTGCCGGTGGCGCTGGGCATGCTGATTCGCCGCTTCGCCCCCGCTTTCGCCGCACGCATGGAGAAGCCGATGAAGCTGGTGGCCGCGTTGTTCCTGGCGTTCACCATCGTCCTGGCCCTGGCCAAGGACTGGCAGACCGTGGTTGCGTACGCGCCGGTGGTGGGCCTGGCCGCGCTGCTGTTCAACCTGCTGAGCCTGGGCGTGGGCTACTGGGTGCCGCGCCTGCTTAGCATCCCCAAGCGCCAGGCGATTGCCATCGGCATGGAGATCGGCATTCACAACGGGACCTTGGCGATTGCCCTGGCGTTGAGCCCTTCACTGCTGAACAACGCCACCATGGCGGTGCCGGCGGCGCTGTACAGCCTGATCATGTTCTTCACGGCGGCGGGGTTTGGCTGGTGGGTGAGCCGCGGGCATGTGGCCGTGCAACCCAGGGGTGAAACAGTGAACTGAGGCGAGTTCCCTGTTGTAGCGGGCGTGCCCGCGAACACCGGCAAAGTCGGTGCCATCCACCGCGCAGCCTGCTTCGCGGGCACGCCCGCTCCCGCAGGTCAGGTGCAAGCCCCTGTCACAACTGGCTGCGCTCACGCCGCAACTGCTGCTTCAGCACCTTCAACGGCGGTGCATAGAAGAACCCGAACGACACACTCCCCGTGCGCCCCTTCACCGCATGATGCAACCGGTGCGCGCGATGCAAACGCTTGAGGTAGCGGTTGACCGGCCGTGGCTTGCGCGGCCAGTGCCGGTGAAAGAACCCGTCGTGGGCCACGACATACAGCACGCCGTACCCCGCTACCCCGCCGCCCACCCACTGCAAGGGCGCATGACCACCTTTGCCCAGGGCTACCAGCACCGTGGCGATCAGCCCCAGGGCCACCAGGTACAGGTCATTGGTTTCGAGCATGCCCAGTTGCGGCTCATGGTGCGAGCGGTGCAGCCACCAGCCCCAGCCATGCATGATGTACTTGTGAGCCAGCGTGCCAACGCCCTCCATGGCCACCAAGGTGCCGAACAGCACGGCGAGATTGAACAGCATGGAAGGGTCCGGGTGATGGCAAGGGAAGGCGCAAGGGTACCGATTGCTCGTGTTTTTTTCCATGCAGGCGTGACCGGTAGCAAGCCCGGTGCGGATGAAGCCCGTTGTCATGTTTTCACCCTTGACCTGGCCTGCCACGGGGCGTAAGGTCCGCGACGCAATTTTGCATCCCTGAACAGGAGACCTGCATTGGACAGTAGCCCCAGTCGCATGCGACAGGCCCACGTGGCGCGCTAGTCCGGCAGTGTCCTGCACTGTCTGGCCGGCCTGGCAAGACGGTGGTTTCTTGTAACCCCCTCTTCTTCCTTCCCCTTCGTGGTCCTGCGCATTTTCTGGTTTTTCAACCGCGCCAGTTGATGGCGTTCATGCGGGCGTGTGCCCGTGGAAGAGGTTTGCTATGGATTGGAAAGTATTTCTGCTGCGTGTCAGCATCGCCCTGCTGCTGGGGGCGCTGATTGGCGCCGAACGTCAACTGCGCCAGCGCCTGACCGGGCTGCGCACCAATGCACTGGTCAGCACCGGTGCCTGCCTGTTCGTGCTGATGACCCAGGCAGTGCCGGGCATGGCACCCACCGATGCGTCGCGCATCGCCGCGTATGTGGTGTCGGGCATCGGCTTTCTTGGTGGCGGTGTGATCATGCGTGACGGGTTCAACGTACGTGGCCTGAACACCGCCGCCACGCTGTGGTGCACGGCTGCGGTGGGCGTACTCTGCAGCCTCGGGCTGCTGCTGGAGGCGACGCTGGGTAGCCTGGTGGTGCTGTGCGCCAATATCCTGCTGCGCGACATTGCCCAGCGCCTGGACCGCCAGGAAGTGGTGCCGGCCAGCGAGGCGGAGCAGCACTTCGAAGTGCGCATCGTCTGCCGCGCCGAGGACGAGATCCAGGTTCGCAGCCTGATGTTGCACAGCCTGGGCGACCCGCAACTGCGCCTGCAATCACTGCACAGCGAAGATTTGGCCAACCCTGCACGCCTGGAAGTGCGCGCCGAACTGCTGGGCACCGCGCAGGCACCAGCGCAACTGGAGCGGTTGGTCAGCCGGGTCAGCCTGGAGAAAGGTGTAAGCTCGGTGCGCTGGCAATTGCAGCCACAAGTGCTGGCGGCAGATTAGGATCGACAACTAGAAAAGGACTGGCTCATGCGCATCCGCCCTACCCTTGAGCGCGACATTCAATGGCTCCCGGACGTCGAGCGTTCGGCGGCCCAGGCCTTTGCCGCCTGGCCGGCGCTGGCATGGCTGGCGCAGGGTGATGTGATGAGCCGTGAGACACACCGGGCATTCGTCGATGCAGGCGGTAGCTGGGTGGCTGAGGATCTGGAGGGGCGCATTCTGGGGTTTGCCTGTGCCCGCCTTGAGGATCACGCGCTGCATCTTCATGAAATTTCGGTGCGCCGGGAGGCCCAGGGGCAAGGTGTCGGGCGCAGGCTGCTGCGGCAGGTGATCGATGCGGCACGACAGATGGGTGGGCGGGAGCTGACCTTGACCACCTTTGCCGAGGTGCCGTGGAATGCGCCGTTCTATGCGCGGATCGGGTTCGAGGTGGTTGATGAGGGGCTGCTGGATGCGCGGCTGCGGGGCATTCTGGCCAAGGAGCTTGCCCATGGGCTCACGGGGCGCTGTGCAATGCGCCTTTATGTAGGGCCTTGAGCGCTTGGGCGCCGGCAAGCCAGCGCCCACCTCGATAGCGTTGAGCTCAAGCCATGCGCAAACCCTGTGGGAGCGGCTTTAGCCGCGAAGAATCCAACGCGGTGCATGGCACCGGCTGCGCCGGTGTTAGCGGCTAAAGCCGCTCTCACAGGGCCCCTGCTAATTCAATGAGTTATGTGCAGTTCCATGAGAGCCGGCTTGCCGGTGCAGGCAATTGAAGGAATCATTCTTCCCCTCCCACTCCCACACGCCCCGCCACACAATACCCATCCCGCCCCTGGCGCTTGGCCTGGTACAGCGCCGCATCCGCCGCCACCATCAGGCTCTCGGCCGTCACGCCCTCCCGTGCCAGGTCACCCACGGCAATCCCCGCACTGAACGATACCCGTCCCAGTGGGCTGCCTGCATGCTCCAGCAGATGCCGACGCAACAGCTGTTGCACTTCCTGCACCAGCAGCTCCGCCCCGCGTGCATCGGTATCGGGCAGCAGCAGTGTGAACTCCTCGCCCCCATAGCGCACAGCCAGGTCGGCCGGCCGCTTCAGCGCCTGTTGCAGCAACTCGGCAAAGCGCCGCAGGCACTGGTCGCCCGCTGGGTGCCCGTAACGGTCGTTGTAGGCCTTGAAGTAATCCAGGTCGAGCATCACCAGCGCCAGTGGATAGCCCTGGCGCCTCGCCCGGCGCAGCTCCGGCTCGAACACCGCATCCAGCCGCCGGCGGTTACCCAGCCCGGTCAGGCTGTCGGTCAGTGCCAGGGCCTTCAGGGTCTGGTGTGCCTGGTGCAGGGCCCGCTCGATGACAATACGCTCGCGCAACTGGCGCAGCACCACACCACCAAAGGCCGCCAGCCCCACCAGTAACAGCAGCAGTACCGACACCGACTTGATTGCGTCTTGCCGCCAGGGCGCGACGATCGATTCCCGCGACAAGCCCGCCTCCACCACCAACGGGTAGCTGGACAGCGCGCGAAAGCCATACAGCCGTGGCGTGCCGTCGACCACGGCGACCGCCTCGGCCACCCCTTCCGTTGCATACGGCAAGTGGTTGCGGAAGATCTCGCTGTTGCTCAGGCTACGGCCCACTACCTGCTCGACGAACGGCCGCCTGACCAGGATGGTGCCGTCGCGCTTGGCCAGTACCAGCGCGCCACGTTCGTCGATCTTGAAGTCGCCATAGTAACGCACGAACCACTCCACCTTGATGGTGCCCAGCAACACCCCGGCGAAGCTGCCATCGGCATATTCCAGGCGCCGTGAAATGGGGATGATCAGGTCGCCAGTCGAGCGGCTGCGCACCACCGAGCCGATGTGTACTCCACGGTCGGGATGGTCGCGGTGGTAAATGAAGTAGTCGCGGTCGGCATTGTTGGCATTGGGCGGGACTACCGCCTGGTCGGTAACGATCCAGCTGCCATCGGGGCCATACACGAACAGCCCGTGCAACTGCGGCATGATGCGCTTCTGCTGGACCAGCAAGGTATGCAGGCGCGGCCGGTCGATGTGCTCGAAGCCGTCGCCTTCCAGGCGTTCGGCCAGCGCCGCGGTGATGACGTCGACCTGGCGGATGGCGTCTTCGGCATGCTGCGCCGTGGCTCGGGCCAGGTTGGTAACCATGTTTTCGGCATTGGTGAAGGCGTGCCGGTAGTCGCGCCAGATACGCCAGCCTTCCACCAGGACAAAGGCCAGCATCACCACCAGCATGAACGCCAGTACCAGGCGGAACAGCGCCACGGCACGGCCCTCGCCGGTTATCGCAAAGAGGCCGTCGTCATCCTGCTTCCTGGCTGCACACATTGAAATCCCTAGGTATACCGCGTTTGCCGTCTTTCACTATAGTTGAGCGCCACCTGGGCGCTGCCGCCCAGGAAAAAGATTAAACCTTTGCCGCCCGTGCCCCCTCAACCGTACGCGACACTGAGGTCGCGTCAAGGTTTAAGGAGTGAAGCATGAGCAGTCTCTTCATCAAGCGCGTCGGTTTTTCCATGGTGTTGGGCCTGGCATCGGTACACGCACTGGCGGCTAGTTCCGATGACTTCGTTGAGGCGGCCACCGAGGCCGGCATTGCCGAGGTGGTCACTGGCAACCTGGCCCAGGAAAAAAGCCAGAATACAGCGATCAAGGCATTCGCCCAGCAAATGGTCACTGACCACACCCAGGCCAACCAGAAACTGGGGGACATCGCCCGCAAGCTGGACATTTCCGTGCCCGACGAGGCGGCAATGACCGACAAGGTCAAGAAAGTGATCCTGGAATGGCGAGAAGAGTCGTTCGACAAGTCCTACATCAACAACCAGGTCGATGCGCACGAAAAGGCGGTGGAGCTGTTCAAGAAGGAGGCGGCCTCGTCAGACAAGGCTGAGCTCAAGGCCTTTGCGAGCGAAACCCTGCCCAAGCTCGAACAGCATCTGGAGCATGCCAAGGCGCTTCAGGCCAAGCATGGCAAGTGAGGCCCTCCATGAGTAACGATGCATTGAAAACCGAAGTGCTGACTCGCCTCCTGCACGCCCACCCTCAGGGGCTGGGCAAGGAAGTGCTGGACAACTACCGTGGGGAAAAGGCGGTGGCCGGCATGCTCAAGACACTGCAGGAAGCCGGCTTGATCCAGGATGGCAGCGTGGCGGTAAGCAGCGACCACCAAATCAGCGTGAACTACCCCATCAAGCTATCGGCGGCAGGTGTGGAGGCAGCCAGACAAGCCGAAGACTGAGCGCGCTCGGTAACAGCGGCCTTGTATCGCGATCGGGCTGTGGAACAGCCCTACGATGTCGATATTGACGCAAAAAATCGCCGGGGCTGCCCCGCGGCCCGATCGCGACACTGCAAAGACAGCGCTGGTCTGTGACTTACTGCGCCGCGTTAGCGGCAGACAACTGCGACCGACATGCACGCAGCTCCTCGTCTCGTGCCTTGAGCTGCTCCTCAAGCTGCCGTAACTGGCGAGCCTGTTCCGCGCACACGTCGCGCCTCGCTTCCAGGCTCTGTGCCTGCATATCCAGCTGCCGACGCATTTCCTCGCTGGCACCCTGCGCCTGGGCCAGGATCGTGCGCAAGCCCTGGATCTGCGCATCACGCTGTTCCAGCAATTCATCCTGCGCCCTGCAGGCGCTGGCGGCCTGACGATGCTCACCCAGCAAACGCTCGTTGTCGCGGTGCAGGCGGGTCAGCTCGTCCTGCTTGACGATCATGCCCTGCTGCAGTTGGCGCACTTCCACTTGCAACTGTTGCAACTGTGCTTCATGCCGGCGCTGTTCCTGCTCACGCTGTTCGCGGCTGGCGTTGCGGTAGTGCTCCAGTGCATCGCGGGCATGGCGATGCTTGTCTTCCAGTGATTTTACCTGCTCGTCCTTGTCGGCCAGGCGCACCTGCAGCTCGCCCAGCGACTGGTTGAGGCTGGCACTGCGCAACTGTTCGGCTTGCAGGGTGCTTTGGGTGGAAAGCAGTTTTTCCGATTCGGCGGCCAGTGCGGCCACATCGATCTGATGCTGCTGATGCGCCGCAGCCAGTGCCTGCTGGGCGATCGCCAGCTGCGCTTCCAGCTGCTCGCGCTGTTGAGTGAAGGTGCTTTCGGCCTGCTCGATCTTCAGGTCGGCCTCGTCCTGCAACTGGGTTGCCAGTTGCCCGACCATTCGGCTCAGCACGTCGCTCAGCGCAATGCCGCCCTCGGCGGCCACGGGCTGCTGGCCGGTCAACTCTTTCAGATAGCGGTGAATGGTGGTCTTGGAGCCGGTGTTGCCCAGCTCGATACGTATGGCATCGATGCTGGGGTTTTCGCCCCGGGCAATCAGCGCCTGACGCGCCTGCTGCACTACAACCTTGTTTATACCGCCCCGGGCCATGCTTGCTCCTACGATTTTGTACCGTATTATGTACCATGTAATTACATACCAATTATGAAGACAAGCAACCAACCCTGCAAACATTTCCTAAGATGGAATAATCACGGCTTATCGCATGTGAGATGGAAAATCGGGCTGTTTTCGAACCGGGCAACCGTACCGGCCCTGCCCGTAGCTGCCTTGTGTCAGTTGCGCTTTGCCGCCACCATGGGTGTCCAGCACCCGATCACCGACAGAAAATGACCCTGGAAAACTACAAGGCAATCGCCGACAGCATCGCACTGCTGCTGTACCCGCACGCAGAAGCCATCGTTCATGACCTGCGCAGCCAGACCGTCGTGCACATCGCCAACAATTTCTCCCAGCGCAAACTGGGCGATGACTCGGCGATCGATCACGAACTGGGGGACCTGCTCAACGGTGCCAACCTGGGGCCCTACGAAAAGCTCAACTGGAATGGCCAGAAAATCCGCTCCATCAGCACCGTGCTGCGCAACCAGGACGGTGAAGCCGAGTACCTGCTGTGCATCAATCTGAATGTGTCGGTACTGGAGCAGGCCCGCGCGGCGCTGGATGCGTTTTTCCAGATGAGCCGGCTGGTGCCGCAGCCGGATTCACTGTTCCGCAATGACTGGCAGGAACGCATCAATACCTTCCTGCATGCCTGGCTGCAGGAACGCAACCTGTCACTGCAAACGCTGCAGATAAAAGACAAGCGCAGCCTTGTGCAGGCATTGCATGCCGAGGGTGCGTTCGAAGGGCGCAGTGGCGCCGACTACATCGCCAGCGTGCTCAACATGGGTCGGGCCACGGTGTACAAATACCTGAAGGAGTTCCGGGCCTAAGCCCCCTTTACTTCACAGCGCTGGCGACCAGATGGGGGCGCCGACGGTTTCGCTCGCCCTATTGCCATAAATAGACTATTAGTCTACGGTGGACATATATTCCATGAATAGACAGGAGTGCAGCCATGCCAGCCGCCACAGGTTCCCCCACCGTTGTCGATGCCGATTACCTCGATGCGCTATACGAAGCGATCAAGGATGCCCATGTGGCGCTGCGCCCGGCCGTCAGCATCACCCCGTTGACCTACAGCGCCCGGTTGTCGGCAATCAGCGGCTGCAACGTGCTGCTCAAGTGTGAACACCTGCAGCACACCGGCTCGTTCAAGTTTCGTGGGGCCAGCAACAAGATCCGCCTGTTGCCGGTCGATCAACACCAGCAGGGGGTGATTGCCGCCTCTTCCGGTAACCACGGGCAAGCGCTGGCGCTGGCGGGTAAGCGGGCTGGCGTACCCGTCACCGTTTACACCACCACTTCCGCCTCTGCGTACAAGGTGGAAGCCATGCGTGCACTGGGCGCCGAAGTGGTCTGCCTGCCCACCGACCCGCTGAGTACGGAACTGGAGGCGGCCAGGCAGGCCAAGGCCCAGGGCAAGCCGTTCGTGTCGCCCTACAACGACCCGCAAGTCATCGCGGGCCAAGGCACCATCGGCATCGAGCTGTTCGAGCAGGCGCCAGAGCTTGACGCCGTGTTCGTTGCCGTGGGCGGTGGCGGAATGATTGCCGGCATCGCTGCCGCCCTGCGGGTACTCAAACCTGGCACCGACATCATCGGTTGCTGGCCAGAAAATGATCCGGCTCTGCAGCAGTCGCTCAAGGCCGGCGAAATCATCGACGTGGACGCTACTGACACGCTGTCCGATGGCACGGCCGGCGGTGTCGAGCCCGGTAGCATCACCTTCCCGCTGTGCCAGACGCTGCTGACCGATACCGTGCTGGTCAGCGAGGCCGAGATCAGGGCGGCCATGCGCGATATCGCCAGCAGTGAACGCTGGATCATCGAAGGTGCCGCCGGCGTTGCTGTCGCCGGCATGCAAAAGCTTGCCGAGCGCTACCGTGGCAAACGCGTCGCGGTCATCCTGTGTGGCCGCAACATCCTGCTGGACAAGTTCCTCGAGGCCGTCCAATGAAGGTCTTCAGCAAAGCGCAGATCATCGCCAGCCTGGACCGGGAAGCTGCGGTACGCTGCCTGGAGCAAGGTTTCATCGCCTACTCCGAGGGCAAGGCGCAGGTCCCGCCAGTCCAGGGCTTTGCCTTCCCCGGCGCCAACGGTGACTGCTGCGTCAAATCGGCCTATATAGAGGGCAGCGCCACCTTCACGGTCAAACTCTCGACCGGCTTCTATGACAACCCGTCCAAGGGCTTGCCGAGCAATGATGGCTTGATGCTGGTACTGTCTGCACACACCGGGCAGCCGCTGGCCCTGCTGCAGGACGAGGGCTGGCTGACCGGTATGCGCACAGCCCTGGCCGGGCGTATCGCTGCGCGCTTGCTGGCGCCGGCACAGGTCACCGCCATTGGCATCCTGGGTACCGGCATGCAGGCGCGGATGCAGCTTGAGCAGCTGGGTGCGGTGACCGACTGCCGCCGGGTCGTTGTCTGGGGTCGCCACGACAGCGGGCTGGTCGCCTATAGCGCTTTTGCCCGCGAGCTGGGTTACGAGGTGCTGACAACGCGTGACCCTGCAGAGGTCGCCGCGGCGGCAAACCTGATCGTCTGCACGACCCCGTCCCGCCAGCCGTTGTTGCGCAGCGAGTGGGTCCGGCCCGGCACGCACATCACCGCTGTCGGGGCCGATGCGCCAGGCAAGCAGGAGCTGGACCCGGCGCTGGTGGCCAGGGCAGATCGCATCATCGTCGACTCGATGGCCCAGTGCAGCCAGTACGGCGAGGTTGCCCACGCCTTGAACAGCGGCCGGATCGACGCCAGCCAGTTGATCGAACTGGGTACGCTGCTGGCTGGCCGCGCCAAAGGGCGTGAGCATGATCGCCAGATCACCCTGGCGGACCTGACCGGTGTAGCCGTGCAGGATGCGCAGATCTCAAGCTGCGCCCTGGCTGCGATGGCCGCCTGAGACCACGCCGGCGTCAGACAAAGCGCTGGACCTGCGCCGGCGTCCGCTGCATCAGCACCTTACCGTTGCGCACCGACACCAGCGCATGCCCCTGGCTGCGCACCATCTCGTAATCGTCCGGCGCCGACAGCAGCAACAGGTTCGCCGGCCGCCCCACCTCGATGCCGTAGCGCTCGCCCAGGTTCAGGGTGCGGGCGCTGTTGTCGGTGATCAGGTCCAGGCAGCGCTGCAGGTCTTCGTAACCAAGCATATGGCAGATGTGCAGGCCGGCCTCGAGAATACGCAGGATGTTGCCGTTGCCCAGCGGGTACCAAGGGTCGACGATGGAATCCTGGCCAAAGCATACGTTCATCCCGGCGCGGTCGAGTTCGGCCACGCGGGTGACACCACGGCGTTTCGGAAAGTTGTCGAAACGCCCTTGCAGGTGAATGCTCTCGGTCGGGCAGGAGACGAAGTTGATACCCGACTGCTTGAGCAAGCGAAACAGCTTGTAGCAGTAGGCATTGTCGTACGAGCCCATGGCCACGGTATGGCTGGCTGTGACCCGAGCCCCCATGTCGCGCACCCGGGCCTCTTCGGCCAGCACTTCGAGGAAGCGTGACTGCGGGTCGTCGGTCTCGTCGCAATGCACATCCACCAGGCAGCCGGTGCGCTCGGCCAGGTCCATCAGGAACTTCACCGACGACACGCCCTGGTCGCGGGTGTTTTCGAAATGCGGGATACCACCGACCACATCGGCGCCAATGGCCACCGCTTCGCTCATCAGCGCCCGGCCGTTGGGGTACGACTCGATACCCTCCTGGGGGAAGGCGACGATCTGCAGATCAAGCAGGTCGCGCACTTCGTCACGCACTTCAACCATGGCCTTGAGCGCGGTCAGGGTGGGGTCGGTGACATCGACATGGGTGCGCACATGCTGGATGCCATGGTCCACCAACATGCCGATGGTCTTTTTCGCGCGGCGCTTGATGTCGTCGTGGGTGGTGATTGCCTTGCGCTCGGCCCAGCGCTCGATGCCTTCGAACAGGGTGCCGCTCATGTTCCACTGCGGCTCGCCAGCAGTCAGCGTGGCGTCCAGGTGAATGTGCGGTTCGATAAAGGGTGCCACCACCAGGTTCTGGCCGGCATCCAGGTCATCGGCAGCGCGCGGCGCCACCCCGTCGGCCTGGGGCTTGATGGCGGCTATGCGTTCGCCGCTCAGTTCGATGCGGAACAGGCCAGGCTTGCCGCGCAGGCGTGCGTTGATGATGTTCATGAGGCTTCTCCCTGGGCTTGGCTGATGGCCCTACCAGCATAGTGGCGCAAGCCCTGTGGTATTTGCTACTGGCCCTATCGCCGGTGCAGGCAGCAAATCAGGCTCCGTCCAAGCCCATCTGCCAGAAGTCCGCCTCCAGGCTGGACGCCTGGCCGAAAATCCCCACCAGTTCGGCAAACCCTTGCTCGGTCATGCTCCGCGCTGCCAGCTCGTCCAGATGCTTGCGCGCCGCGCTGGCGACACCCTGGTAGCCCTCGCCGGCATACTCTGCGATCCATTCACGGTACGGGTGACTGCTCAAATCGCCAATGCGCTCGGACAGCGTTCGGCCGATCTCGGCATAGCCGATCACGCAGGGTGCCAACGCCACATGCAGCTCCAGCAGGTCACCCGCAGCGCCGCAGTCCAGCACGTAGCGGGTATAGGCAACCGTGGCCTGGTGTTCTGGCGCCGCCTCGATATCGGCCTGGGTCAGGCCCCAGCGTGCACATAGGCGCAAGTGCAGCTCGGTTTCGTCCAGAATCGCCGCCAGCCCGGCCTGCGCAGCGCGGATGTCGGCCGGGCGACGGCTCTTGTAGGCAGCCAGCGCCCAGGCGCGGGCGAACTGGATGAGAAACAGGTAATCCTGTACCAGGTAGGTGCGGAAGGCGGCTTCGCTCAGCGTACCCTCGCCCATCTGGCGCACGAAGTCGTGGTCGACATAACTGTTCCACTGCGGCGTGGCAGCGGCCTTGAGGCGATCGAAGATATCCATGCCCAGTTGTCCTCCGGGTAGACGGCGTTGAAGAAAGCCCGCTCCAGCGCCACGGTGCGCTGGCAGAAGTCACCGGCCAGCACGGCTTCCTGTGGGCCGACGCGGTCGAGTTCGGCTTGCAGGAAGGCAACGAAGTCCTGGTATGTCGGCCGGTTCACTGCCTTGGCATGGACGAGCCTCATAGCAAGGCCGGCAAAAGACAGGTTACAAGGCACATCCCTTCGCCGGCCTGATCCGGATCAGGTTCGTGGGGGCACCGCGCTGCAGCGTCCAGCGGTTCATCAGCCCATTGCCGGGCGCCCCTTGGTGGCGCTCAGGTATACCCCAGGGCGCCGGTGCTGTCACTACCCAATCAGTGGGCAATGGGTGACCCACTAGTGGGGACCTTCACCCATTTTTGACGCTACGGCATTTTACGCACATCAGGCACTACAAGGATTTGTTTGGAAAGGTATTCCCCCAATTTGGGTTGGCACAACCGTTGCTCTAGCCCCATAAACGGGCAAAACGCCATCGATAGCGTAAAGCCATAAGGCCGCGAGCGAGGCACAAGGCTATGAAAACAACTGCCGTGATCCACCCTGCCAGGCATGCGTTCCAGCTGTCCTCTGTCACTGCGCTGATGCTCAGCCTAGGGCTGGTCACGGTCATGGCCGCCCCCCTCGACGACAACAGCATGCCACCGCCGACCGACCCGTCAGCCTACACCAACCAGCCGGCCGACCCGACCCAGGCCTTGCTAGACCTCTACAACATGCCGCCGACCAACCAAGGTGCGCTGGAGCTGACCAATGGCGTGTACGGCGACCGCGACACGGTACGCGCCAACAACGTGCTGCCGCCGGCCCTGCAAACCGGTAACAAATACCCCACCAACGGCAAGCCCAGCCCGCTGTTCGGGGCACTGCCGTTTACCCAGCAGTTGCTGCTGTTCGAGGAATTCGGCACGGAAAAGCTCGACCCCACGCTGCCGCCGCCCCCCCTGACCTTCCCCGTGCCCACCTTGGGCGCAGCACCGGCGCAGGACCCTAACGTGGTAGCTCGCAGCGGCCCCAGCGGCACGGCCCTGGAAGCCTTCCTCAAACAGCCGGGCCTGTACCCGTTCCCGACCCAGTATTCCAACGTGCTCGACCGCAACCCGTGGAAGGCGCAGATCGAGATGTTCCTCAACCGCCAGCCGGTCGGTTCGCCGGCGGAAGGCCGGCCACCAGGAAAAGGCTGGTCGCACCAGCGCTGGAACGAGTTCACCCCGCAGGCGGGGTTCAAGACCGCCCAGGCCGGTGCGCGCATCAACCTTGGCCTGCGTGACCGCAGGCAACTGCACAACTACGCGGTTGGCGAGTTCGCCCCGGGCGGCCTGTACTACCAGACCTCCGACATCCCGACCACGCTGGGCACCACCAAGGGTATCGACACCCGCTTCCACCCGAAAATGCCACTGCAAAACCACAAGTCGCTATGGACCTTCGACGGCACCTTCCCGCCCAAGTTGCTGATGGTGCGCTATGGCCAACCGATCCTGATGCGCCACTACAACGCCTTGCCGATCGACCCTTCGGCCAACGCCGGCTTTGGCCTGCACACCCTTTCGACCCACGAGCACAACGGCCACTCACCGGCCGAGAGTGACGGCTTTGCCAACGCCTATTTCTTCCCAGGGCAGTACTACGACTACCGCTGGCCGCTGCAACTGGCCGGTTACGACACCATCAACACCCGGGCCCAGGACCCGCGTGCGGCTTTCCCCTGCTCGCCGGGTGAAACCCTGTTCGTCAATGACGCCTCGCCAGGCCTGAAAACCTGCCAGAACGGCAGCATCAAGATTCGTGGTGACTGGCGCGAAACCATGAGCACCCACTGGTTCCACGACCACATGCTGGATTTCACGGCGCAGAACGTCTACAAAGGCAACGCCACCATGATGAACTACTACAGTGCCCTGGACCGTGGCAACGAGGCGCTGCAGGATGGCGTGAACCTGCGCTTCCCCAGTGGTTCGGGCATGCCGTGGGGTAACCGCGACTATGACGTCAACCTGGTGATCGCCGACAAGGCCTGGGATGCCAGCGGCCAGCTGTGGTTCAACCCGTTCAACACCGATGGTTTCCTCGGCGACCAGATCCTGGTCAACTGGCAGTACCGGCCCGTGCTCAAGGTACGGGCACGCAGCTACCGCTTCCGTATCCTCAACGGCTCGGTGTCGCGCTACTTCAAGTTCGCCGTGGTGCGGGAAATTGCCGGCACCAGTGGCGAATTCAAAGGCCCGACCGGCTCCAACGTATCGTATGCGCGGGTGCCGTTCCACATGATTGCCAACGACGGCAACATCATGGAGCACACCGTGCCGTTCGACGGCACCCTGGACCTCAACGGTGACGGCAACCTGCAGGACAACAACGGCATCCTGCCACTGCAAGGTATCGCCGAGCGTTACGACATCATCATCAACTTCGCCAAGAACGGCATCAAGGTCGGCGACAAGCTGTACTTCGTCAACCTGGAAGAGCACCTGAGCGGCAAGGGGCCGGAAGGCGCCATCGCGCTGGCCGACGTGCTCTCGGAAAAGTACAAGCCAGTGATCAAGCAGACCACCAGCGGCCCGCGCTGGGAAAACGGCGACCCAGGGATCGGCAAGTTCCTGCAGCTTGTGGTACAGCCCTACAGTGGCCAGGACCTGAGCATGAACCCCGCAGACTATGAGCCGGCCAAACCGGGCAAGGCCGAAGGCCTGAAGATGCTACCACTGCCGATTGACCGCAACTCTGCCACCGACCAGGCCAAGCTCAAGGCGGCCCGCCACCGCGAGTTCATCTTCGGTCGCTCCGACGGTACCGATACCCAGCCCTGGACCATCAAGACCGATGGCGGCTTTGGCTACAGCATGGACCCACGGCGTATCGGTGCGGCGCCACAGCTGGCCCAGCAGTCCACCGACGGCGGTTTCAGCGGCGACGGCACCCTGGAAGTGTGGAAAATCGTCAACGGCGGCAATGGCTGGAGCCACCCGGTGCATGTGCACTTCGAGGAAGGAGTGATCCTCAGCCGCGACGGCAAGGCACCGCCAGAATGGGAAAAGTGGGCGCGCAAGGACGTGTACCGCATCGGGCCGGATGTCGATTCGTCGGAGGAAGTGGAAATGGCCATCCGCTTCCGCGAGTTTGCCGGTACCTACATGGAACATTGCCACAACACCCAGCATGAGGACTCATCGATGCTGCTGCGTTGGGACCTGGAACACCCAGGCCAGTTCCAGGTGATGCCGACCCCGCTGCCGGGCTGGGATGGCGTGGAGTACGTGGCTTCGGTTGGCCTGCCGACATTCCGCACCAAAGACCAAGGCGAAGACCCGGTCAACAAGCCGCCGGTCGCGGCCAACGACAGCGCCGCAACCACGGCCGGCAAGCCGATCACCCTGAATGTACTGGCCAACGACACCGACCCGGAAGGCAACCTGCCGCTGAAGGTCGTCGGTCTCAGCCAACCGGACTCCGGCCAGGGCACCACCAGCACCGATGGCACCACGGTGACCTACACCCCGCCGGCTACGGTTGCCACGCCGTTCACCGCCAGCTTCAACTACTCGGCGCGTGACGCCAAGGGCGCCGAATCGGTAACACCGGCTACGGTCAGCATCGCGGTAGGCGCAGCGGCGATCGACCAGATCCAGGTCACCACTGCCACGGTGCAGGTGCTCAGCAGCAACCGTTTCACCTGGGAGGTCGCAGGCACTACCTCGGTGGCCACGGGCAACAGCATCACTGTGACCGTGGCTACCACCGGCGGCCCGGTGAACCTGGGCACCGCCACAATGACCGCCACGAGCAGCGGTGCCAGCTGGCGGTTGGTGGCAACCACCAGCGGCTATGGCCCGGCCACGCCGGCGACGGTGACCGTGAAATCGGCGCTGGGGCAGAGCGTGACCGCGCCAGTCAGATACAAGTGAGGGTAAAGCGGGGGCCGCTTGGCGGCCCATCGCCGGCAAGCCGGCTCCCACCTCGACTGCATCGGCTCCAAGCCTTGTGCAGTACCTGTGGAAGCTGGCCCAGCCCTTTGGGGCGTAGATAACTGCACTTGCAAGCAGTCCGCATACCCTGTGGGAGCGGCTTTAGCCGCGAAGAATCCAACGCGGTGCATGGCACCGGCTTCGCCGGTGTTCGCGGCTAAAGCCGCTCCCACAGGGCCCCTGCCAACTCAATGAGTGATGTGCAGTTCTGTGGGGGCTGGCTTGCCGGTGATGGGCTGCGTGGCAGCCTCAATACCGTTACGAGGACCGCATCATGTCCGGCTCATGGCGTTTCCTGCTGGTGCTCTCGCTGTTCGCCGCCAGCATCCCGTTCTGGCCGCTGCAACCGCAACAACCCGTGGCCGAGGAAGCAGCAACCCCTTGGGGCGCCGACTACTTTCCCAACATCCCCCTGCTCACCCAGGACGGGGAAAAAGTGCATTTTTTCGACGACCTGATCAAGGACAAGGTGGTCGCCATCAACTTCATCTTTACCGGCTGCTCCGACTCCTGCCCAGTGGAAACCGCCCGCCTGCGCCAGGTGCAGAAAATCCTCGGTGATCGGGTCGGCAAGGACATCTTCCTCTATTCCATCAGCATCGACCCCTACAACGACACCCCCGCCACCCTCAAGCGCTACGCCGAAAAGTTCGGTATCGGCCCTGGCTGGACGCTGCTCACCGGCGAGCCGGCCGATATCGAGCAATTGCGCCGTAGCCTCGGCCTGTACATCGAAGGCCTGGAAAACGGCCGCTCCAAGGACCACAACCTGAGCCTGATCATCGGCAACCAGGCCACCGGCCGCTGGATGAAGGCCTCGCCCTTCGAAAGCCCGTACATCCTCGCCGACCGCCTGGGCAACAGCCTGCACAACTGGAAACAGGCCAGTGCCATGGCCAATGACTACGCCCAGGCGCCCAAGGTACGCCCCCCCAGCAGCGGCGAGCAGCTTTTCCGTACCCGCTGTTCGTCCTGCCACACCCTTGGCAACGCCGAGCCAGGGCAACCCGGCATCGGTCCTGACCTGCTGGGCGTGACCCGCCAGCGTGACGCCAACTGGCTGACCCGCTGGCTTAAGGAACCCGACCAGATGCTGGCACAGAAAGACCCCCTGGCCATGCTTCTGTACGAACAATACAACCGCCTGGCCATGCCCAACATGCGCCTGGGCGATGCCGAAGTCAGCGCGCTGATGAGCTACATAGAGGAAGAAACCGCACGCCTGCAGACGCCCCTGGCAGAAAAGGGAAACCCTTAAAGGCAACGCGCCATCAGTCATGCTGAAACCACCGCCGGGACAGGCAACCCATTTCGGTTTATCGTGTGCCCATCGCCCACCGACACCCGCACCATGACCGACATCGAGCGCTACCTCCGCGCCGCCACCCGTGACAACACCCGGCGCAGCTACCAGGCCGCCATCGAGCATTTCGAAACCCACTGGGGCGGCTTTCTCCCTGCCACGGCCGAGAGCATTGCCCGCTACCTGGCCGATCACGCAGACCAGCATGCAGTCAGCACACTGCGCCAGCGCCTGGCCGCGCTCAGCCAATGGCACGTGGCCCAAGGTTTCCCCGACCCGACCAAGGCACCGCTGGTGCGCCAGGTACTACGCGGCATCCGCACCCTGCACCCGGCACCGCCCAGGCAAGCCGCGCCGCTGTTGCTGCAGCACCTGCAAAGCGCAGTGGAATGTTTTGAAGAAGAAGCCCGCCAGGCCCGGGAACACCATGACCTGGCCGCCTTGCGCCGGGCGCGCCGCGACGCTGCCCTGTTGTTGCTGGGCTTCTGGCGCGGCTTTCGGGGTGATGAACTGGCACGCCTGCGCGTCGAGCACATCCAGGCCGAGGCCGGTGTCGGCATTACCCTGTTCCTGCCGCGCAGCAAGGGCGACCGCGAAGCCCTGGGCGTACAACACCGCACCCCGGCCCTCAAGGCCTTGTGCCCGGTCACGGCCTACCTGCAATGGCTGGAAGTCGCCGGCATCGCCCATGGGCCGGTGTTCCGCAAACTCGACCGCTGGGGCAACCTCAGCGACGCCGCGCTCAACAGCAACAGCCTGGTCGGCCTGTTGCGGCGCATGCTGGAACGCGCCGGGGTACCAGCGGCGCTGTATACCGGCCACTCGCTGCGCCGTGGCTTTGCCACCTGGGCCACGGCCAACGGCTGGGAGTTGAAGTCGCTGATGAGCTACGTGGGGTGGAAAGACGCCAAGTCGGCGTTACGTTACATCGACGCGGCGCAGCGCTTTGGCGAACTGGCCGTGCTACCGGCCAGCCAGGCGCAAAAGCTTATTCCTTAGGTACACCGCCCCAGCGGGCAATACCCTTTGGGAATTTACACCGCGCAGCATCCAATGGGTGCATGGCACCGGCTTCGCAGGTGCTCGCGGTGAACCCGCTCCCACAGCGCTCACCGGTCAACCTGCTCAAATCTGCTTCGCGCAACGCCACATGCGCCCGATATCACAAGCTCGCGCCCGCAGCAGCCCGGCGGCATTGGCACATGCCTGCTCCAGGCTCATCGGCCCGCTGGCCAGGGCAAAGGCGGCATCGACCCCATGGGCATACAGCTGCTGGTAGCCCTCACCCAAGGTCCCGGCCAGCACCACCACCGGCACCCCATGGCGCTTGGCAACCCTGGCCACACCCATTGGCGTCTTGCCACGCAAGGTCTGGGCGTCGAAGCGCCCTTCGCCGGTCACCACCAGGTCCGCGCCTTGCACCAAGGCATCCAGGCCGGCCAGTTCGGCTACCACTTCCACCCCGGGACGGAACTGCGCGCCCATGAATGCCCGGGCCGCGAACCCCATGCCGCCGGCAGCGCCGCAGCCAGGGTAGTCGCGCACATCCTCCCCCAGCAACTGCGCACAATGGTCGGCAAAATGACCCAGGGCCTGGTCCAGCGCCTGCACCTGCTGCGGGTTGGCGCCCTTCTGCGGGCCGAAGATCGCCGAGGCGCCATTGGCGCCACACAGCGGGTTGTCGACGTCTGCCGCAACTTCGAATTGCACCTCGGCCAGACGCGGGTCGAGGTCGCTGGCATCGATGCGGGCCAGTTTGGCCAAGGCCAGGCCGCCCTCTTCCAGTGCTTGCCCGTCGGCGTCCAGCAGGCGCAAGCCCAGCGCCCGCAACATGCCGCTGCCCGCGTCGTTGGTGGCACTGCCGCCGATGGCCAGCACTACCCGTTGCGCGCCGGCGGCCAGGGCGGCGGCAATCAGCTCACCGGTGCCCCAGGTGCTGCTGCGGCAGGCATCGCGCAGGCCAGTCGGCACCAGCTGCAGGCCACTGGCCTGGGCCATTTCGATGATCGCCGTGCGGCTTTGCGGTAGCCAGCCCCAACCGGCCTCGACGCTTTGCCCCAGTGGGCCGCGCACGGTCTGACAACGCAGTTCGCCGTGGCTGGCGGCAAGAATCGCATCCATGGTGCCTTCGCCACCGTCGGCCATCGGGCACTCGACCAGCTCGGCCTCCGGCCAGGCCTCGCCCAGGCCCGTCGCAATGGCGCGGGCGACACCGGCAGCGTCGAGGCTGTCCTTGAACGAGTCGGGGGCAATGACGATCTTCATGGGGTTTCTCCTGTCCAGATGAGCGGCATGCTGACAGGTGCCTGCCAAGGTGGCCTCGGTCAAATGCACAAAACGCCGGGCGGGTTGTTTGGGCAGATGCCTTTCGCCTGTATTGGCCCTATCGCCGGTGCAGGCAACCCTTCAGTCGGCAGGCAGCAGCTGCAACCCCAGGTACAAGCTAAGCATGCCTTCCATGCGCAGCGGGTCCACCTCGCCCAGTTCGGCAATCCGTTCCAGGCGGTAGCGCAGGCTGTTGCGGTGGATGCCCAGGGCATCGGCACAGGCCTGGCTCTGGCCATCGTGGGCACACCAGGCGCGCAGGGTGGTGAGCAACTGCCCACTACTGTCCTTGCTGCGAATTCGCTGCAAAGGCTCCAGCAATTCATCCAGCGCATCATCGTTGCGATGCCGCCACAGCAAGGCTGGCAACCGGTAGCGCTGCAAGCTGAGCAGGCGCTCGCCGGGCAGTACCTCGCGCCCATAGGCCAACAGGTCGCGCACCCGGCGATAACCCCGGCGCAGTTGTTCCAGGCTTTGCGCGGCACCGCCCAGGGCCAGCCGTTCCACTTCCCAGCCATGGCGTTGCAGGCGTTCCAGCAGGCGCGGTTCGTCCAGCACCACGCTGGCCGGGCGACACCACAACAACGACTGGCGGGCCGGGCTGACACACCAACTGTCCGGGTAGCGGCTCATCAACCACGCCGACAGCGTTTCGGCGGGTGGCCCCGAGGCCAGCTCGAACAGGCACGGTACCCGTGGCAACTGGGGTTTCAGGCCCAGTTGCCGAGCCTCGTCGAGCAACCGGGGAGAATCGCCGCTGCCGCCCAGCAGCAGGGCCAGCAAATCGTCACAGCGCTGCCGTCGCCATTGCTGGTCGGCCTGCAAATGGCGCTGGGCCAGCAGCATTTCGGCGGTCATGCGCACCAGCTCGCCATAGGTGCGCACTTGCTGCGGGTCACCGGTCAGGCCAAGTACGCCCATCAATCGGCCATCGAGCATCAGCGGCAGGTTCACCCCGGGTTGCACGCCCTTCAGGCATTTGGCCGCGTCGGTGTCCAGCTCGACGATCCGGCCGTTGGCCAGTACCAGCTGCGCGCCCTCGTGACGGGTATTGATGCGCTCCGGTTCGCCACTGCCGAGGATCAAACCTTGGCTGTCCATGACATTGACGTTGCAGGGCAGAATGGCCATCGCCCGGTCCACGATATCCTGTGCCAGGTCATGGTCGAGTTCGAACATTGAACGGTCCTTTGGGTGTCAGGTTTTGGGCTCGGGCACAGCAGCCCGGTGCAAGTGCTGTGCAAAAGCACAAAGACAGGCACGCCGCAGTCCCCGAGACTCGTCAGGGCGAGCGCCGGAACAGGCGACGCGGCGACAACCATAACAACAGAGAACCCGATCATGGCATACAGCCCCGCCCCTGACCAAGGCACGGACACCACCCGCAACGCGCTGTACCGGCGCATTACCTTGCGGCTGATTCCGTTCATTTTCATCTGCTACCTGTTCAACTACCTGGACCGCGTCAACGTCGGCTTTGCCAAGCTGCAGATGCTCGACGCCCTGAAGTTCAGCGAAACGGTGTACGGCCTTGGCGCCGGCATCTTCTTCATCGGCTACGTGCTCTGCGGCCTGCCGAGCAACCTGGCGCTCAACCGCTTCGGCCCGCGGCGCTGGATCGCGTTGATGATGATCGCCTGGGGCAGCCTCTCCACCTGTCTGCTGTTCGTCACCACACCCACCGAATTCTACGCCCTGCGCCTGCTGACCGGCGCCGCCGAAGCCGGCTTTTTCCCCGGCGTGGTGCTGTACCTTTCGCGCTGGTTCCCGGCGGCCCGCCGCGGCCGCATCATGGCCCTGTTCATGTCGGCGATCCCGGTGTCGGGCCTGCTCGGCGGGCCGTTCTCCGGCTGGATCCTGCAGCACTTCGCCGCCGGCCAGCACGGCCTGGCCGGCTGGCAATGGATGTTCCTGATCCAGGGCCTGCCGACCGTTGCCTTGGGGGTACTGGCAGTGTTCCTGCTCAGTGACGGCTACCAGAAAGCCGCCTGGCTGAGCCCGGCCGAACGCCAGCTGATTGCCGCCGACCTCGACGCCGATGCCGCCAGCAAGCCGAGCACCACCGGCGACAGCGTGCTCGCCGTGTTGACCAACCCGTTGATCTGGACCTTCGGCTTTGTCTACTTCTGCATCCAGAGCGGTGTGTACGCAATCAACTTCTGGCTGCCGTCGATCATCAAGAACATGGGCTTCGACAACCCGCTGCTGATCGGCTGGCTCAGCGCCATCCCGTACCTGCTGGCCGGTGTGTTCATGATTCTCTGCGGGCGCTCGGCCGACCTGCGCAACGAGCGCCGCTGGCACCTTGTGGTACCGATGCTGATGGGCGCCATCGGTCTGCTGATCGCGGTGAATTTCGCCAGCAACCCGGCCATCGCCATCCTCGGCCTGTCGATTGCCACCATGGGCGCCCTCACCGGCCTGCCGATGTTCTGGCCGATGCCCACCGCGCTGCTCAGCGCCGGCGCAGCTGTCGCCGGCCTTGCGATCATCAACTCGGTGGGCCAGATGGCCGGCTTCCTCAGCCCGTATCTGGTCGGCTTCATCAAGGACCAGACCGGCTCGACCGATGCCGCGCTGTATTCGCTGGCGGCGTTGATCGTGCTGGGTAGCCTGGTGGCCTTGCGGGTAACCCGGGCCGGTGCGCTGAGTACTGCACGGGCCAGTTGAGGCATTCGCGGGTCAACCCGCTCCCACAGGATCACCACCAACTGGAAGATTGTGGGATCCATGTGGGAGCGGGTTCACCCGCGAAGAGGCCCGACCAGGCCACACACAATCCACACCCTCCACCGGTCGTCAGCTCAACGCATCCCCTCCCCAGCCCAGGCGTCAAATGGTTCCAAAGCCCCCTTTGGAGAACCTCCATGACCCAGTACGCCGTGGCCCGCCTGGCCCAGCTCGACGAACACCGCCCCCTGCGCGTCCAGGCCGGCAGCGAGGAGATCATCCTCATCCG
This sequence comes from Pseudomonas sp. 43(2021), assembly GCF_017490805.1. Lineage (NCBI taxonomy): Bacteria > Pseudomonadati > Pseudomonadota > Gammaproteobacteria > Pseudomonadales > Pseudomonadaceae > Pseudomonas > Pseudomonas sp. 43(2021). Next base: position 57,342 of record NZ_JAFGYJ010000009.1, on the reverse strand, counting down.
CCAGGGCGACCAGGTGCACGCCTACCAGGGCAACTGCCCCCACGAAGGCGCACCACTCAATGAGGGCGTGGTCTGTGGCGGTCTGCTGGTCTGCCCCTGGCACAAGGCCGCGTTCGCCGTGGACGAGGGCGCGGTCTGCGAGCCGCCGGCGCTGGCCGACCTGCGCCGCTACAGCACCTGGGTAAAAGGCGACGAGGTCTGGGTCGACGACCAACCCCTGCCCAGAACCGAGCCGCCCCGCCACAGCGATGCCCGCTGTTTCGTGGTGGTCGGCGCCGGTGCCGCCGGCAGTGCCGCAGTCGCCACCCTGCTGGACCATGGCTTCGCCGGCCACCTGGTCTGGGTCGATCAGGAGCGCCAGCCGGCCTACGATCGTACTTCCCTCAGCAAGTTCGTGATCGCCGGGCAGATGCCGCCCGATGAAGTGCCAGCCCTGCTCGACGCCGACGCCCTGCGCAAGGGCCAACTGCAGCGCAAGCATGGCAAGGTGCGCACCCTGAACGCTCAGAAGCGCCAGGTCACTCTGGCCGACGGCCAGCAGATCGACTATGACGCCTGCCTGCTGGCCACCGGCGGCAAGGCACTGCGGCCCGATATCCCGGGAGTCGATCTGCCCGGGGTATTTACCCTGCGTTCACGGGAGGATGCCGCGCACCTGCTGGACGCTGCCGAGCCCGGCCAGCCGGTCGTGATCGTCGGCGACGGGTTCATCGGCCTGGAAGCCGCCTCTGCCTTGCGCAAGTACGGCCTGCAGGTGCACCTGGTCACTCGCCACGAAGTCCCCCTGGCCCGGCAGTTGGGTGAGCGCATCGGCCGTAGCATCCGCGAGCTGCACGAACGCAAGGGGGTCACCTTCCACGGCCCCACCGAGGTCGAACGGATCAAGGGCCAGGGCAAGGTCGAAGCCGTGCTGCTGGCCAACGGTGAGCGGCTACAGACACCATTGGTGCTGTTGGGCACCGGGGTAGAACCGGCGACCACTTTCATCCAGGGCGTGCTGCTGACCGAAGACAAGTCGGTGCAAGTCGATGCCGAAATGCGCGCGGCAGATGGCCTATGGGCTGCGGGGGATATCGCCACCTTTCCGCTCAGCGGGCGCCCGGTGCGTATCGAACACTGGCGCCTGGCCCAGCAACACGGGGTGATCGCCGCCGCCAACATGCTCGGCGAGCAACGCCGCTATGCCGACGTGCCGTTCTTCTGGACCTACCAGCACGGCCGCACCTACGAAGTACTGGGTCACGCACGGGACTGGAACCGTATCGAATTCGTCGGCGAGCCGGAAAAAGGCGACTTCATCGCCCTGCAATGCGTGGATGAGCGGGTCGAGGCGGTCATCGCCAAGGGCTATTCCGATGCCATGGCGACACTGTCACAACGCCTGAAGCGCCCGTTGAGCCTGCAAGAGGCCTTGGCGCTGATCGGTTGAGGCCGCCTTTCATTGCGCCCCGGTTGTGTGTAAAACAGGTAGATCAGCCAACTGTCAAAGGACCCACGCGCATGATCTACCGCCCCCTCGGCCACAGTGGCCTGCAGGTTTCCGCCCTTACCCTGGGCAGCATGATGTTCGGCGAGCAGACCAGCACCGAGGACGCCCTGCGCATCATCGACAAGGCCTGGGACCAGGGCATCAACTTCATCGACACTGCTGACGTGTACAACGCCGGGCGCGCAGAGGAAATCGTCGGCGAAGCGGTGGCCCGCCATCGGCAGGACTGGATCGTGGCCAGCAAGGTCGGCTTCGGCCCGGCCGATGGCCTGCCCAACCGCAGCGGGCTGTCGCGCAAACACATCTTCAATGCCCTCGATGCCACGCTGACGCGCATGGACATGGACTACCTGGACATCTACTACCTGCACCGCGAAGACCACAAAGTACCGCTGGAAGAGAGCGTGCAGGCCATCGGCGACCTGCTGCGCCAGGGCAAGATCCGCTACTGGGGCCTGTCCAACTTCCGTGGCTGGCGCATCGCCGAGGCCTGCCACATTGCCGAGCGGCTGGGCGTGCCGAGGCCGGTGGTGAGCCAACCGCTGTACAACATCGTCAACCGCCAGGCCGAACCGGAGCAGCTCACCGCTGCGGCTGCCCACGGCCTTGGTGTAGTGCCATACAGCCCGCTCGCGCGGGGCGTGCTCAGTGGCAAGTATGCGCCAGGCGCAGTGCCAGATGCCGGTAGCCGTGCCGGGCGCCAGGACAAACGCATCATGGAGGTGGAATGGCGCCAGGAGTCGCTGGCCACCGCCCGGCAGATCCAGGCCTATGTTGAAGCCAAGGGCGTGGGTATCGTCGAGTTCGCTATCGCCTGGGTGCTGAACAACCAGCTGGTCAGTTCGGCGATTGTCGGGCCGCGTACGGAAGAACAGTGGGATACCTATGGCGGTGCGCTGGCGGTGAAGATCACGGCAGAGGATGAGGCGTTCATCGATTCATTGGTGACGCCGGGGCATGCGTCGACGCCGGGGTTCAATGATGTGGCTCATTATGTGACTGGGCGGTTGGCCCGCAGCTGATCACCCTCCTGTTCCGGCCTCTTCGCGGGTAAACCCGCTCCCACAGGATTACCTAGGCCTCAGGGCCTGTGCAATCCCTGTGGGAGCGGGTTTACCCGCGAAGAGGCCGGCAGGGTTTAGCTCAGTTCAGCCAAGGCTCGCGCGGCATAGGCATGCGAACGCTGCCGCGACAGCGGGTCGTGGATGCGGCAGTCAATCATCAGTTCATCTGCGGCGGTCTGCTCGATCAGCGAGCGCAACCCTTCCCTTACCCGCTCCGGCCCACCGGCCACGGTGCAGGCCATGACTTGCTCAAGTACCGCGCGCTCATGGTCCGGCAGGCTCTCGACATAACCTTCCTGTGGCTTGGGCAACAGGCCGAAGCGCCCCACATGCAAGTCCAGCATCCACTTGCGATGGGAGCTGGCCAGGTAGTCCGCCTCGGCATCGCTGTCGGCGGCGAACAGGTTCATGCCCACCATCACATAAGGCTTGGCCAGTTGTGCCGAAGGCTGGAAGTTGGCCCGGTAATGGGCGATGGCCTGCAGCAGGTAGCGCGGGGCAAAGTGCGAGGCAAAGGCATAGGGCAAGCCCAGTTTCGCCGCCAGGTCGGCGCCGAACAGGCTGGAGCCGAGGATCCATACCGGCACATCGTGGCTGCCAGGTACGCCACGCACCCGGCGCTTGCCGTTGTCGGCCAGATAATCGCGCAGCTCGGCGATGTCCTGGCTGAAATCACGCTCTGGTGCGGCACCACGCAAGGCACGCACGGTTGGCCCTGAGGTGCCTGGCGCACGGCCCAGCCCTAGGTCGATACGGCCTGGGTGCAGGGTGTCTAGCGTGCCGAACTGCTCGGCCACCACCAGTGGCGCATGGTTGGGCAGCATGATGCCACCGGCGCCGACGCGGATATGCCGGGTGGCGTTTGCGATTTCGTTGATGACCAGTGACGTGGCGGCCGAGCCGATGCCCGGCATGTCGTGGTGTTCGGCGATCCAGTAGCGGCTGTATTGCTGTTGCTCGACATGGCGCGCCAGTTGGCGGGACTCTTCGATCGCGTCGGCGAAGGTCTTGCCTTCGCCGATCATGACCAGGTCCAGTACGGACAGTGCAGTCATGGGGTCTCCACGGGGATTCTCGGTGACTGCCAGTTTCCCTGCTGCGCAGCCAGTGATAAACCCGGCTTCAGGCCCGGCACAGGGGCCTGCCAGTCCCCAATCAGTATTCCCAGGGCACGCCCGGTTCCCAGCTGGCTACCAGCAGGTCGATGAAGCCGCGTACCCGTGGCGACAGATGGCGCTTGCTTGGATAGACGATGCGAATCGGGTCCGCTGGCGGCCGATAGGCTTGCAGCACCTCCACCAGGGTGCCGGCGCGCAAGTCGTCGCCGGTGATGTAGGTAGGCAGGTGAATAAGCCCGAAACCCGCCCGCGCGCCATCGAGCATCGCCTCGGAGCTGTCGATGTTCAGCCGCCCGGGGTCTTCGCACAGGTGCAGCCCCGCTTCGGTATGGAAGCGCCACGGCATGGTCTTTTCGCCGGCCAGGAAGGCGATCTTGTCGTGGCCATAGAGGTCGCCGGGCACCTGCGGTACGCCGCGCGCGTCCAGGTAAGCGGGCGAGGCGCAGGTGACAAACTGCTGCCAGGCCACTGTGCGGGTCAACAGTTGCGAGTCTTCCTTCGGTGCACCGATACGCACCGCAACGTCGATACCCTCCTCGACCAGGTCGACGAAACGGTCGGTGAAGCGGATGTCGGCGCGCAGCTCGGGCCACTGCTTCAGGTAGCGGTCAAGCATCGGCAACACATGGCGCTGGCCGAATGACAGGGGGGCTGTCAGGCGCAGGGTGCCGGTGGGCTTGCCACGGCGCTGGGCCATGGTGCTTTCCACTTCGTCCAGGTCATCCAGAATCTGCCGCCAGCGCTCGTAGGCCACCAGGCCCTCGTCGGTCAGGCTCAACTTGCGCGTGGTGCGATTGAGCAGGCGTACGGCCATGCGCGCTTCCAGACGGGCGATGCTCTTGCCCACCGCCGAGCGCGTCAGGCCAAGGGTGGCAGCGGCGGCGGTAAAACTGCCGGCCTTCACCGCACTGACGAAGGCGGCGATGTCGCCGAAGCGGTTGGGTTCCATGGGCGGTTCCTGAGTCCGGTGCGGCCGGCCTAGATGGGTATGAATCTGTGAAATACAAGCGGGGGCTGCTTTGCAGCCCTTCGCGGCCCCGATTACTGGTTCAGGATAATCCTTTGATGACCAGCAGATGCACCGGATAAAACAGGTAACCCCAACGTCCCACCGCAGGCACCCGCCAACCCTCATGGCGCAGCAGCGACCACCCGAGCGGAATCGCCGAGGCTGCGGCCATCAGCGTCAGCACGGCAATTGGCGCCAGCAGATGCTCCCTTAACCAGCTGTTGGTCAGGTTCCCGCCCATGGCCAACAGGCAAGGCAACAACCAGGCCGCACCTCCCTTGCTGCGCGCCATCAACCAGGCGCCCGGCAGCATCACCCCCGCCAGCCCGTACATCAACTGTTCACTGAACAGCCACCCCGCAAGCAGACTGGCAAGGCCAATCACTCGCGCCGATCTCAATGAGTGATGCACACCCCAGGCGACCAGCAACCCCAACACCAGGGTCGGCATCACGCTGAACGTTGGCGACCCACTGTCCAGCCAACGATACACAGGCTCCGACAGCCCCGCGAACACCAGCATCAGCACCACATAACGCAGGTTGCCACGGGTGTACAGCGCCTCTGCCCTGCCGCGCCCCACATTCACCGCAATCGCCAGGCAAAACAGCGGAAATGCCAACCGGCCAAGTACGAACAGGCCATCGGCATCAGGCCAAAGGAAGCGTAGGTGGTCGGCGACCATGGTCAGCATCGCCGTCCACTTGACCAGGTCCAGCCCGGCTGAGCGCATGCCTCAGTGCCCGCGCTCGACTGGGCCGGCCCCCAGGTGGCGATCGGTCCAGGCAGCCAGTGGCAATGGTGGCTGCTGCTCGACGATCCGTCGCCAGATCAGCACCAGGTCGTCGCCATTGAACGCCGAACCTGGCCCGGCGCCCTTCCACATTGATGGCACATCGGCAATCCAGTGCCCCTGGCTGTCACGGTGGGCCATGCTGAAGCGGAACGTGTAGTTTCCCGGTATGCCCATACGCAGGTCGCTGACCACCAGCGCATCACCTACCTGGTCGTAGCGCAGCCAGTCATCGGTAAACCAGCGCAAGCGCTGGTGCAACGGGTGCCCGGCCAGCGCTTGCGCCAGCTGCAGATTACGCGGCAAACGCTGCATTTCTGGCGCCTGCTGGTCAAACCCGCTGCTGATGCCTTCGTAGTAATCGCCGTCCGGGGTCTTGGCCAGCACCCGCCAGACCAGGCTGTTGAAGGCGATCGGCACGGCACGTACCTGGCTGACGGCAATACCTTGCTGGTCGAGGGCCGCCTGGAAACGCTGCTCGGCCGCCATGCGTCCGGCCAGGCCGAAACCCAGGTAGGCTGCGCTGAACACCAAGGCCAAGGTCAGAAACTGCGTGGCCCGGCTCGTCAGCCCTTTGATGATTGCGTAGGTCACCGCCGCCAGCAGCGGCACGGTGTACACCGGGTCGATGATGAACACCGCTGCCCAGCTTTCCGGGGTGGCCTGCAAGGGCCAGAACAACTGCGTGCCGTAGACCGTGAAGGCGTCGAGCAACGGGTGGGTGACCAGCACCAGCCAGAACGCCAGGAACAGCCTGGGCAAGGTATAGCCTTTGCCTGGCCAGCACTTGTGGACCAGCCAGGCCAGCAGCAAGGCCAGCCCGGTGAGCACGAACAGGGAATGAGAAAAACCGCGGTGGTAGGTCATCTGCGACACCGGATCGGCGTAGCGGATGATCACGTCAAGGTCGGGCAGCGTGCCCAGCGCCGCGCCATACAGCAGCGAGCGGCGGCCCTGGATACGGCCGAGTACGGTACCTTGAAGGGCAGCGCCGAGAACGGCTTGGGTGATGGAGTCCAAGGGTGGCGATCCTGAAAAGGTGGTTTCAGGAAACTACCCTCATCTCAGAACAACTGCCAGGTGTACACCAGCGTCAAGCGGTTCTCGTCGATATCGCTGCGGTAATTGGACCGGGCCATGGCATTGCGTACACGGATCCCCAGCCCCTTCAGCACCCCGCCCTGCACCGCGTAACCAATGTCCAGGTCACGCTCGCGGTCACGCCCTTCATAACCCAGCCCGGTATCGACATTGTTACCCGTGATGTAGCGCACCGTCGCGGTCAGCCCCGGCACGCCCATGGCCGCAAAGTTGTAGTCGTAGCGCACCTGGTATGAGCGTTCGTCGGTATAGGCGAACTCATAAGTGGGCACTTCGTTACCCAGCGGCGAGATGTTGGCGAACACCCGTGGGAACGGGGTGTCGCCATAAATGCCCTGGTAGCCGGCATGCAAGCTGTGCCCGCCATGCCGGGCGGTAAACATCGAGAAGAGCGCCTGGTTGTCGATGTTGCCGAGCAACGCATCGCCATCCTCACGCGCGGTGAAATACCCCAGGTTGGCGCTGAGCACCCAGTTGCCTACGGGCTTGCTGTGCTTGAGGCCGACAAAGCCCTGTTCGTAGATGTCCTCCAGCTGCCCGTACCACAGGCTGACACTGCTCTGGTTGGCATTGAATGCATAGTCCCCGCCCAGGTAGTTGAAGGCATCGCTTTCTACCTGGCGCATCGGCACATGGCCGAGCATGGGGTTCATCTTGCCGTCGCCGCCTTCGTTGCGCAGGTGGGTACTCTTCAGGTGCCCGGTCTGCACGGTCAGGCCGTCGATTTCCGCAGAGCTCAGGCTGACGCCTTGATAGGTCGGTGGCAGCAGGCGGATGTCGCTGAAAGTCAGCACCGGCAGGTTGGGTTGCAGTTCGCCGACGCGCAGTTCGGTCTTCGACAAGCGGGCCTTGAAAGTGGGTGCCAGGCGGCTGTATTCGTCGGCGGCGCGGCCGTCGCCGTGCACCGGCAGCAACCCGGTGTTGGTGCGGTCGGGGCTGCTGTCGAGCTTGATGCCCAGCAGGCCCAGCGCATCCAAGCCAAAGCCGACCGTGCCCGGGGTGTAGCCGGACTTGAAGTCGAGGATGAAACCCTGGGCCCACTCCTCGGCCCTGGATTGCCGGTTGGCCCCGACAATGTCGGAGAAGTCGCGGCTGAAGTAGTAGTTACGGGCACTCAGGGTAGCCTTCGAATCCTCGAAGAGGCCGCCTTCGGCGGCCAGCAACGGTTGGCTGAGCAAAGTCAGGCCCAGGGCGACGCAAGGGGTGTGGTTCATTCCGAAGCTCTCTTGATCTTGTTTTTATGGGTTAAGCGTTGGAAACACAGCGGTTCAGGGGGTACGGGGCAGCACCTCCCGGGCACGTGGCTGGCCCAGCCTCAGCAGCGCATGGGCCAGCAGGCCGAACAGCAAGCCCCAGAACGCCGCCGAAAGGCCCAGGAAGGCCACCCCCGAAGCGGTGACCAGGAAGGTGAACAACCCGGCATCGCGCTCGGCCGGGTCCGCCAGGCTGCGGGCCAGGGCCTCGCTGATGGCGCCATACAGGGCCAGCCCGGCCAGGGCGGCGATCAGGGCGGCGGGAAAAGCCGCGAACAGCGACATCAGCGTTGCTCCGGCGACGCCCAGCAACAGGTACAGCGCACTGCCAGCCACCGCCGCGACATAGCGCCGCCGTGGATTTTCATGGGCTTCATGGCCGGTACACAGGCTGGCGGTGACTGCCGCCAGGTTCAGCCCGTGGCAACCGAACGGCGCCAGCGCGGCACCGGCCAGGGCACTGGCACCGATGATCGGGCTGGCCGACGTGGGGTAGCCGGCGTTGCGCAGTACCGCCATGCCCGGCATGAACTGCCCGGTCAGGGCCACCAGCACCAGCGGTAGTGCCAGGCTGAATACCGCTGCCAGGCTGAACTGCGGGGTGACCCACTGCGGTGACGCCAGCTCCAGCACCAACGCCTCGCTGCGAAACGCCCCGCTGGCCACGGTCATCACCGTGCCCACGCACAGCACCGCCGCCACGGCGTAGCGCGGCTGCACCCGGCGCATCAGCAGGTAGGTGACGAACATTGCCAGTACCAGCAGTGGTTGCACCGGCAAGGCGCGGAACACCTCGATGCCGAAGCTGAACAGGATGCCGGCCTGCATGCCGGCGGCGATGGAGCCCGGCAGGCGCGCGATGATGCGGTCGAAGGCCCCGCTGATGCCGATCAGCAACAGGACCAGGTTGGCCACCAGGTAGGCACCCACGGCCTGCTCCAGGCCCAGTAGCGGCAAGGCGGTGACCAGCAGCGCCGAGCCAGGGATCGACCAGGCGATTACCACCGGCACCCGGTAGCGCAGGCTGAGCAGCGCGCCGAGCACGGCGCTGCCCATGGACACTGCCCAGACCCAGGAGGACAGTTGCCGATGAGACAGGCCGGCGGCTTCGGCGGCGTGAAAGATGATCACCAGTGGGCCGGCGTAGGAGATCATCGTGGCGATGCAGCCAGCGACGATGGCCGACAGGGAGCAGTCCTTGATCAGGGTTTTCATGACGCTTCTCGCAAGGCAGCGGCCGGCCTTTGTGGCTGGCTCTTGTTCTGGTGTTGGCTTTTTCGCGGGTGAACCCGCTCCCACAGGGACTGCGCAGGTTTCAGCATTTGCGCCGTACCTGTGGGAGCGGGCGCGCCCGCGAAGAAACCAACCTGGTGGATCAGGCCTCCTGCAAAGCCCGTGGCCGGCTGCTGCGCTGCTCATCGGCGCTGCCCTGGGCCCGTTGCAACTGGAAGTCGAACTTCAGCTCGGCATGCCGCCCCGCCTCACCCTCGACGAACACCACCTCGCCCACCAGCCCATCCCGCGTGGCATAGGCAAAGTCGTCCCACAGGTACTTGTCCCCGGCCAGGTTGATCTGCGTGGTCAGGTGCCGGTGCCCCTGCGCCGAGATGAAGAAGTGCACATGCGCCGGGCGCTGGCCATGGCGGCCCAGCAGGTCCAGGCACTCCTGGGTCGGCCCCTGCGGGTCGCAGCCATAGCCCGATGGCACGATGGAGCGCGCGCGGTAGCGCCCTTCGGCATCGGTGACGATGCGCCGGCGCAGGTTGTACTCGGACTGGCTCTGGTCGAAGAACGAATAGGTGCCGCGGGTATTGGCATGCCACAGGTCCACCGTGGCACCTGGCAGCGGCCGGCCCTCCGGGTCGAGCACCTGGCCCTCCAGGTACATGAGCGTGGCCACGCCCTCCTCGCTGCCGTCGTCCATGCGTACTTCACCTTCGGCGATGGGCGCACCGGCCACGTACAGCGGGCCTTCGATGGTGCGCGGGGTACCGCCGCCCAGCCCAGCCTCGGCGTCCTTGGCATCCTGCAGCAGGTCGAGAAAGTGCTCGATGCCCAGCCCTGCCACCAGCAGCCCGGCCTCGCCGCGCCCGCCCAGGCGGTTGAGGTAGTCGACGGCATGCCAGAACTCGTCCTCGCTGATTTCCAGGTCTTCGATCAGTCGCGCGGTGTCCTGCAGCACGCGCTGCACGATGCGCTTCAGGCGTGGGCTGCCGGCATCGTTGCCGAAGCCTGCGGCCTCTTCGAAGAACTGCTGCACCTCGGCAGTGTGGGAAATTTTCACGGTCATGGTGGGTCACCTCATGTTGTTGTTCTGGAATTACGCCTGCGCTGCAATGGCCTGGGCATGCCGACGGCCGCTGGCCAGGTGCACGGCCATGGCCAGCGCGGCGATCGCGCCAGGTATGGCGAAGGCGATGAAATTGAGTTGCAGGGGCAAGTTGATGCCCATCAGTGCACCACCCAGCAGCGGGCCGACGATGGCACCGTTGCGGCCGATGCCCGAGGCCCAGCCCAGCCCGGTGGAGCGCACCGACAACCCGTACATTTGCGCAGCGCCGGCATACAGCAGGATCTGGGTGCCGATGGTGGTGGCGCCGGCAATGAAGATCAGCAGGTACAGCACCGGCATCGGGCTATTGACACCCAGCAGGCTGATCGACAGCGCGGCAGCCATGAAGAACGCGACCTTGACCTTGACCAGGTTGTAGCGGTCGCCCAGCCAGCCGCCGAGGATCGCCCCAGCCATGCCACCGAAGTTCAGCGCCAGCATGAACGACAGGCTCGAGCCCAGGCTGTAGCCGGCGTTGGCCATCAGCTTTGGTAGCCAGGAGCTGAGCGCGTAGACCATCAGCAGGCAGCAGAAGAACGCCAGCCACAGCGCCAGGGTACGAATGGCCAGGCCGTTGCGGAACAGTTCCAGCACCGACGCCCCGCTGCCTTTGCGGTCGGCTGCCTGCAGCACATCATCCGCCTGCACGTCGCAATCCGGGTCCAGCCGCTTGAGCAGCTTGCGGGCCTCGTCGGTCCGGCCCTTGCGCACCAGGAAACCGATCGATTCCGGGAGGTGGTAGAGGATCACCGGCAACAGCAGCAGTGGTACCGCTGCGGCGAAGAACATCGATTCCCAGCCGAAACGCGGCAGCATGAAGATGCCGACGCCCGCCGAGAGCATGCCGCCGAGCGAGTAGCCACTGAACATGATCGCTACCAGCGTGCTGCGCAGGCGCTTGGGCGCGTACTCGTTCATCAATGCCACGGCATTGGGCATCAGGCCGCCGCAGCCCAGGCCGGCGATGAAGCGGTAGATGCCGAACTCGCTCGGGCTGCTGGCAAACCCGTTGAGGATGGTCGCCCCGGAGAACAAGGCGAAACAGATGGCGATGCCCTTCTTGCGCCCGACGCGGTCGGCCAGGCTACCGAATGCCAGGGCGCCGAACATCATGCCGAACAGCGCATAGCTGCCCAGCGCACCGGCCTGCAGCGGGGTCAGGCCCCACTCTTTCATGATGACCGGCAGTACCACGCCGTAGATGAACAGGTCATAGCCGTCGAAGATCAGCAGCAGGCCGCACCAGGCCATGACCATCCAGTGGAACGGGGTAAAGCGCGCGTTATCGATGATCGGGTGTACGTCAAGGGTTCGCATGGCATCTGTCGCTCTTGTTTTTGTTGTGAAAGAAAGCTCTTGCCTTTGGGGTGTCGCTCAGCCGAGGTCACCGCCCCCTACCGGCAAGGTCACGCCGGTGATGTACGAGGCTTCGTCGGAGGCGAGGAACAGAATCGCGCCCACCTGCTCGTCGATGCTGCCGTAGCGGTGCATCAGGCTGCTGTCGAGGGTCTGGTCGACGATCTGCTGGTACCAGTGCTTTTCCTGTTCGGTCTGCTCGGCACTGTTGCGCGGCACGCGCCGGGGTGGCGCTTCGGTGCCGCCGGGGGCGGTGGCGTTGACACGGATGCCACGGCCGGCGGTTTCGAAAGCCAGGCACGCGGTCAGCGCGTTGACGCCGCCCTTGGCCGCGCCGTAGGGCACGCGGTTGACACCACGGGTGGCGATGGACGAGACGTTGACGATGGCGCCACTGCCACGTTCGAGCATGTACGGCAGTGCGGCATGGCAGCACCACAGGGTGGGGAACAACGAGCGGCGCACTTCGGCTTCGATCTGGTCCACTTCGTAGTGTTCGAAGGGCTTGGCCCAGATAGTGCCGCCAACGTTGTTGACCAGGATGTCGAGGCGGCCGAATGCTTCAACCGCGCTGGCCATGACCCGGGTGCAGTCGCCATGTTGTTCAAGGTCGGCGGTGAGGGTGAGCATGCCCTCGCCGGCCAGTTCGTGAACCAGTTCGGAGCGGTCTACCGCGACCACTTGCGCGCCTTCGGCCTTGAGCCGCCAGCACACGCCACGGCCGATGCCCTGGGCGGCACCGGTGACCAGGGCGACCTTGCCTTGGAATCGGTTGTTCATATGCAAATCTCCACTTGCCCGCTGTCCCTGTGGGAGCGGGTTTACCCGCGAATGCGTCCGACAAGACAAAACCGCTGTACCGGCTGGCCTCTTCGCGGGTGAACCCGCTCCCACAGAAGCGGTGTCATGTTCGGATGAAAGGGATCAAGCCGCCGCCGCGAACTTCTCGTAGTAGAAGTTCGCCGGGGTAATGCCCTGCTCGCGCACGTACTGGCTGACCGCTTCGACCATCGGTGGCGGGCCGCACAGGTACACGTCGACATCGCCATCGTTGAGGTGGCGCGGCTCGATGTGCTGGGTCACGTAGCCCTTTTGCGGGTACTGGCTGTCCGGGTTGGCCACGCAGGCGCTGAAGGTGAAGTTGGGGATGCGCGCCGCCAGCGCCTGCAGGCGGTCGAGCTCGACCAGGTCGAAGTCGTTGGTCACGCCGTAGATCAGGTGCAGCGGGTGCTCGCTGCCCTGCTCGGCGATCTTCTCCAGCATCGCCGTGAACGGTGCCAGGCCGGTGCCACCGGCCAGCAGCAGCAGCGGGCGCTGGATCGGCCGCAGGTAGAAGCTACCCAGCGGCCCGGCCAGGGTCATGCGGTCGCCGGCCTTGGCCAGGTTGGTCAGGAAGCTGCTCATCAGCCCGCCCGGCACGTTGCGGATCAGGAAACTGACTTCGCCATCCTTCTGCAGCGAGCTGAACGAATAGGCGCGGCTCTGCTCGCTGCCTGGCACCTTGAGGTTGACATACTGGCCTGGCAGGAAGGCCAGGCGGCTGAGGGCCTCGCCCTTGATCGACAGGGCAATGGTGCTGGCCGACAGCTGGCGGACATCGCTGATGGCGGCCTCGAAACTGGCCTGTTCGGTCTTGCACAGCTGCGACGAGGCCGGGATGCGAATGACGCAGTCGCTCTCGGCGCGCATCTGGCAGGTCAGGACGAAGCCTTCGGCGACTTCGTCTTCGCTCAGGGCGTCTTCGATGAAGTTGTCGCCCAGGTCGTAGCGGCCGGACTCGGCCTTGCACTTGCAGGTACCGCAGGCGCCGTCGCGGCAGTCCAGCGGGATGTTGATGCCCTGGCGGTAGGCGGCGTCGGCCACGGTTTCATGGCCGGCGGCTTCGATGAAGCGGGTAACCCCGTCTTCGAAATTCAGTGCGATCTGGTAGCTCATGTTGCACCTCGCGGGCGAGCCTGGCCACGGCGCGTCGCAGGACGCACCGGGCAGCGCTCGCAAAAACCCTGGATCAGATGTGATAGATGTCGATGACCTGGCGCACGTAGTCGTTCTTCAGCACCACCTTCTTGGCCTTGATCAGCGGCTGCTCACCGCGCAGGTCGAGGGTGTAGAAGCTGGTGCCGAAGTAACTGTCGGTGGTCTTGTAGCGGAAGCTCAGGGTGTGCCAGTTGAAGCGCACCTGGCACTCACCTTCGCCCTGCTCGACGATCTCGATGTTGCTGATGTTGTGCGAGGTGCGGGTGTCGGGCACGGTCGCACTGGAGCGCTCGGTCTTGATGCGGAACACGCGGTCTTCCAGGCCGCCACGGTTGCCGTACCAGATCAGCGAGATTTCGCTTTGTGGGTCTTCGGTAAGGGTGTCGTCATCGTCCCAGCTCGGCATCCAGAAGCTGGCGTCGCTGGCGTACAGTTCCAGCCACTGATCCCACTGGGCATCGTCGAGGTAACGTGCTTCACGGTAGAGGAAGTCGCGCACGGTTTCATACAGGCTCATTGCACGGCCTCCACGGGGATCAGTTGCTGTTCGTCCTTCAGGGCCTGGATCATGGTGTCCTGCCAGTACTTGTGCTGCAGCACGAACAGGCCTTCGTCCTCGGTGCGTACACCGGACAGCAAAGGCTTGAGTTCGATTTCCCTGGCCGCCTCGTCGGCACCCTCCACCCAGTGCGCAGCGCCGCGGGACATGTCGTTCCAGCCGGTGCCGCCGCCGTAGCCGGTCTGACACGAGCGGAACTCCTCCAGGTCATCCGGGGTGGCCATGCCGCTGACGTTGAAGAAGTCTTCGTACTGGCGAATGCGCTTGGCGCGGGCATCGGCACTCTCGCCTTTCGGCGCGATGCAATAGATGGTGATTTCGGTCTTGTTCACCGAAATCGGCCGGGCGATGCGGATCTGCGAGCTGAACTGGTCCATCAGGTACACGTTCGGGTACAGGCACAGGTTGCGCGAGTTCTCGATCATCCAGTCGGCACGGGCCTGGCCGAAGTCGGCTGCCAGCTGGTCACGGCGCTCGTAGGCCGGGCGGTCCTCGGGGTTGGCCCAGCGGGTCCACAGCAGCAGGTGACCGTGGTCGAAGGAGTAGAAGCCACCGCCCTGCTTGGCCCAGGCGCCGGCGCTCATGGTCTTGATCTCGTCACCCGCCTCACGCTGCTTGCGCTGGTTCTGGGTGGCGGCGTAGTTCCAGTGCACCGAGCTGACGTGGTAGCCGTCGGCGCCATTCTCGGCGGTGAGCTTCCAGTTGCCTTCGTAGATGTACGAACTGGCACCGCGCAGCACTTCCAGGCCTTCCGGCGACTGGTCGACGATCATGTCGATGATCTTGGCCGACTCGCCCAGGTGCTCGACCAGCGGCTTGACGTTGGCATTCAGGCTGCCGAACAGGAAGCCACGGTACGACTCGAAGCGCGCCACCTTGGTCAGGTCGTGGGAGCCGTCGCAGTTGAAGCTGTCGGGGTAGCCGGCGTTGCTGGGGTCTTTGACCTTGAGCAGCTTGCCGCTGTTGTTGAAGGTCCAGCCGTGGAACGGGCAGGTGTAGCTGGAGCGGTTGCCACGCTTGTGCCGGCACAGCATGGCGCCGCGGTGGCTGCAGGCGTTGAGGAAGGCGTTGAGCTCACCGTCCTTGTTGCGTGCGATGAAGATCGGCTGGCGCCCCATGGTCAGGGTGAGGAAGTCGTTTTTCTCGGGGATCTGGCTTTCATGGGCCAGGTAGATCCAGTTGCCCTCGAAGATGTGTTTCATCTCCAGGTCGAACAGGCGTGGGTCGGTGAACATCTCGCGCTTGCAGCGGTAGATGCCCTTTTCACGGTCGTCCTCGAGCAAGGCATTGAGGTAGTCGAATCCCAGGGACATGGCCAGGGTCTCCCTTGTTATTGTTTAGACCTGGTCAGGTTAGGGAGACGGCTGGCGGGGGACTATCCGGATTGTGCAGAGTGCTATCCAGCTTTGCCTGGGTCTCGTACGTTCGAAATTTCCCGTTTGGGGTCATGTAGCCAGCTGATGGCACTAGGAGTATTTTTGGCGAGCTTCATCTTTTCGTAGAGCGGAACGAGCACGCGGATTGCCTCGCTTAGTCGACTCTGCGAACTGATAGGTGCTGCAGCTTGGCTGACTGTCCAACCCGCTTCCCGTTTCAAGTTTTCTCCATAATTGCTGATCAGTTTCTGCGTGGTGCCTTCCACCAGTAGAATTTGAGGATCAGTCCATTCCGCCGATGTCATTATGTGACTCAACTGATCCCCATAACCACGGCCCAGCTCATTAACCGTTCCCACGACACGTTCGCTTACAACTGGAGAGGTCGTTGTTTTTCCTTTGAGTTCTGGATTTCGCATGTGAAACCCTGCCTTAGAGCGAACGCTCTGCAACTGCACTCGGGGAAGCTTGAAGTGACCGCTCGGGTCCGTATTGTTAACGGGATCCCCAGCACAGTAGGCGTAACAATTAAATCCTCCGGCACCCATTGGGCTTAAGCTGTCAGGGCTGTGGAACCGCATCAAAACCGGATTGAACGCACGGTATCCATTCCCCAGCAAGTAGTGGCCTGTTGCAGACTCTTTTCTCTGCCCGCTGAAACGCAGCACTGATGGGTATTGACTGTATCCATCATGCCCATAAACGGTGTACTGCAATGAAGTCGACATGATTGCCACCTTTTACCTGAGATAAGGCAAATGGTGTGTTGTGCATGAAATGCAAACAACTGGCAGAAATATCAGGTGGCCAAGCGGGCGGGTGTCATCCCCGCCGCTTGAACGTCTGCGACGGCAGCTCACCAAACTGCTGCCGATAGACCTCGGAAAAACGCCCCAGATGAAGGAAACCGTAATCCAGGGCCAGCTCCGTCACACTGCGCACGCCACAGGTCGGGTCGCTCAGGCATGCATGCACCCGCTCCAGCTTGCGCTGGCGCACGTAATGCTTGGGCGTGGTGCCCAGATGCTGGTCAAACAACCCATACAACGAGCGCAAGCTCATACAGGCCTGCTCCGCCAGCACCTCAGCCGACAACTCCAGCTTCAGGTTGCGCTCGATGTAATCGAGAATGCGCTCAAGGCCCACTTGAGGGGCGCTCAGGCATTCGCGACGGATATTGGTGCTCATCAGGGTCAGCAACTTGCTGGCTACGATCTGGCTGTAATGGCCCTGTACCCTTGGCAGTGAGTCGCTTACCTCGGCCTCGTGGCAAACCATCGCCAGCAGGTTGACGAACCCGTCCAGCTCCTCCAGCCGATAATGGTTGCGCAAGAACCGCACCCCGCCATCCGGCCGGTGCCAGCGCTGTTCATCGCAGATCGAATCCAGCAACCGGGTCGGCACCTTGAGGATGAATTTCTCGCAGTCTTCCGAATAGGTCAGGTCAACCGGGTCGTCGGGGTTGATCAGCAACAGCTCGCCCGGCACCAGGTGTTGCTCACGCTTGTGCCCCCGCCACAGGCAGTTGCCGTTGAGCAACACCTGCAGGTGATAAATGGTTTCCAGCGCCGGCGAAGTAACCCGTACGCTGCCGCCGTAGCTGATGCGGCACAGGTCCAGTTCGGCGAACTTGCGGTGGCTGAGGCTGGCTTGCGGATGGGTGGTGCGGGACAGACCGATGCAATGCTGGCCTACATGCTGATTGACATAATCGGACACAGCATAGGGGTCGGCGTGATGAAACACGCTACTGCGCTCGCTCAGCAGGCGGCTTTCCATAGGCAAGGCACTCGGTATCGTTATTGTTCTGGTCGCCGCGTCCTACGGCCCGGTGGGCTGTGGTTGCGGTCGTCACGGTCATTCTATCGAGCCGGCTGCGGGTCGCGGGGGCAGGCGACAACCGGTGGATGGGCACACTTAAGCAAAAAGGCGGGGGTTGGGCAATGCAACCTTGGGAATGGATGGGCGGATAGCGGACAGACGGGACAGTGGCCGTGTTCGTTTATCGAACGGTCTTTCCTGAACCGCTCACGTCACTGTACAGGCAGGAAGTTCATCAGCAAGAGGCTTTGCGCGTAATTCAAACCAATCCGCCGATACCGCTCATCCAGCAATTCCGCCAGCAAATCCAGCCGAGCCACGATCTTGCCGAACTCCACCGCAAAACTCAGGTTGCTGCCCTCTTCCGAGATCTCGTTGGAGAACAACAGCAGCACGCCATTGGCATCCTGCCGCTGGCTCAACATCCAGGTGGCCTTCTCGATATTGCGCGCGGCGTTGTTGACGAACAGCGGGTCGATGGTATCGGTCATGTAGAACTCGGTACGGCCACCGTGCGCCGTGATCAGCATGCTGCCGATGGCGTAGATGAAGGCACCGACCCGATCACCGCGAAACTCGGGGCTCAGGGCATAGCTCAAGGCTGCGAGATCGCGACGGTTGCCCAGTTGCGCCAACGGCTGGCGTTGTTCGATGGCGATGCGGATCTGCCGCTCGGCAGTCGCGGCGTCGACATAACCGGACATTTTCCACTGGTTGGGGTTGCGCAGGTACAGCTTGTTCATCAGCAGGTACAAGCTCTGCAGGTTGTCGCGCATGGACAGCGTGGCCAGGCGGTCGACGCTGGTCTGGAACAGTTCGCTGGGCTTGCCGTTGCCGAGCTGGTTGACCATGTCGCGACCCTGCTGCTGGGTGCAGGCGCACAGGCATGTGAGGGCGCCTGCCAGCAGCAGGCGGGAGAAGACATTGGGATTGCTTGCAACCATCGGCACCGGGTCGATATTCGGCGGCCGCACCGGGGATCAGAGCGGCCTGGCCAAGCATAGAGCCCGGAAATTGGAAAAAGTGCGGTGATTGGGAAGATAGTAAACCTGTACCGGCCTCTTCGCGGGTAAACCCGCTCCCACAGGATCACCACAAATCCTGAAAACCGTGCAGTACCTGTGGGAGCGGGTTTACCCGCGAAGAGGCCAGTACAGGCGACACAACACTTACATGGCGTGACGCAACATCTCCACCACCTGTGCATGCAGCGCCGGGTCACCACAGGCCACCACACACCCGCCATTCTGCGCGCTGCTGCCATCCCATGCGGTAATCACCCCGCCCGCCCCTTCGATGATCGGCATCAGCGCCTGCACGTCATACGGCTGCAGGCTCGCCTCGACGATCACGTCGACAAAACCGGAAGCCAGCATGCAGTAGGCATAGCAGTCGCCACCGTAGCGCATCAGGCGCGCCTTGCCGGCAACGGCCTCGAACGCAGCCTTGCGCGCGGTGGTATCGAACATGTCCGGCGTGGTGCACATCAGCGTGGCCGAGGCCAGGTCGGCACAGGCGCGGGTCTGCAACGGCGTACCGCTGCGCCAGGCACCTTCCGGGGTGCCGACAAAGCGCTCGCCGGTAAACGGCTGGTTCATCACCCCGACCACCGGGCGCACGCCGTCGTTCAAGGCAATCAGCGTGCCCCATAGCGGCAGGCCGGTGATGAAAGCGCGGGTGCCGTCGATCGGGTCCAGCACCCAGGTAAGCGGGCTGCTGCCGACTGCCACGCCGGCTTCTTCGCCGAGGATGCCATGCTCGGGGTAACGGGCCTGGATCAGCTCGCGCATGGCGTCCTCGGCCGCCTTGTCGGCCACGGTCACCGGGTCGTACAGGCGCCCGCCCTTGTCCTCGACCTCCAGGCTGGCGCGAAAGTATGGCTTGATCGCCACAGCGGCAGCATCGGCCAACTGCTCGGCAAAGGCGCGGAATTCGCCGATCTGTTCAGCACTCAGGGACATGGGGCGGGCCTCGTGAAAATGATGGGGCCCGCATCATACCCGACACGCCGTGCCGCGCCAGCCTCCGTCAGGTGCTCATGCAGCCCTGCGCGGTCTAGACTGAACAAGACCAGATCACCGGGGGGCTGTCACACGTGGAGGTGTGAGATGAGCCAGTTCAAGCGTCTGTTCGTCATGCTTGGCCCGCAGATGCGCCACACGCCGGCGCTGCAACGCGCTGCGGCGTTGGCGGAATCCAGCGGGGCTTTGCTGGATATCAATGTGTTCGTCGACGATGTCGACACCTTTGGCTTGATGAGCGATAGCCGTGAGCGTGAGCGGCTGCTCAGCGACAACCGCCAATGGCTGGCGGACGAAGCCGAACAACTGGCCAACGCCGGCCTGGATGTGTCTACCGAACTGCTGCTGACCCGCGACCCGCTGGGCAGTGTGCTGGAGCGGGTCGAACGGCTGGGTTGCGACCTGCTGATCAAGGACGTGCAGCATGAACCGGTACTCAAGCGCCTGCTGGTAACGCCACTGGACTGGCAGTTGCTCAAGGACAGCCCGGTGGCCGTGCACCTGGTCAGCGATATCCGCCTGCCCCTGCCCCGGCAGATTGCCGCCGCGGTGGACCTGAACAGCCATGGCGCTGGCGAGCACCTGGATGAGCAGGTGATCCACTGCGCCCATGCCTTGGCCCTGCAGTGCAATGCCGAGCTGCATCTGCTGCACGTGTGCGACGCGGCCAAGACCCACATTGCCGACTTCGGCGCCGGTACGGTGACCATGCCTGGCTTCGATGGCAGCGTGCGGACCGCGCAGCGGGCGGCGTTCAACCGGTTGGGCGACCACCACCAGATTCCGCTGGAGCGCAGGCACTTCCTGGAGGGGGCAGCGATCAAGGCCATTGCCGAGTTCGTCGGCCACAGCCGGGCGGATGTGATCGTGATGGGCAGCCACCGGCACGACGCCATGCAGACGTTCCTCGGCGGGACCACGGCGCATGTGCTGGAGCATCCGCTGTGCAATGTGCTGGCGATCAAGGCGGTCCGCTGAAGGCTGGGTAACCTGGACCGGCCTC
Organism: Pseudomonas sp. 43(2021); assembly: GCF_017490805.1. NCBI lineage: Bacteria > Pseudomonadati > Pseudomonadota > Gammaproteobacteria > Pseudomonadales > Pseudomonadaceae > Pseudomonas > Pseudomonas sp. 43(2021). The sequence continues at coordinate 37,070 of NZ_JAFGYJ010000009.1, read as the reverse complement.
TTCGCGGGTAAACCCGCTCCCACAGGTACCTCACTGCCCTCAGGCCAGTGGCCCCCCTGTGGGAGCGGGTTTGCCCGCGAAGACGGCGGTTCGGATTTCACCTTTAGGTACCTGGCACACCAGTGCCACTTAAAAAGAATGCATTTGATAATGATTCGTAGTAGTTTCTTGGCGCTTGCCCACCTTCCCCCTCAGCGCCTTACTCCAGGATCGTCCCGTCGATGCGTCGCACGTTCGTTTCGCTTTGTGTGCTTCATGCTGTCTCCCCGCTGGCCTTTGCCGAGCCCGAGCCGCTCGGCGCCCCCGCCCAGATCGAACTCCAGGCCCTGAGCATTACCAGCAGTGCTGATAGCGAACGTGCCGATGGCCCGGTCGACGGCTACAAGGCCACCCGCTCGGCCAGCGCCACCCGCACCGACACCGCGCTGCATGAGACCCCGCAATCGGTCAGCGTGGTGCCCAAGGACGTCCTGCAGGACACTGGCGCCACCCGCCTGCAGGACGGCCTGGATTACGCCGGCGGTGTCGGGCGCGCCAACAACTTCGGCGGCCAGGGCCTGACCACCTTCACCGTGCGCGGCTTCACCACCGGCGAGTTTTACCGCAACGGCTTCCCCATCAACCGCGGCTACCCCAACGCCCCGGACGCCAACACGGTCGAGCGCCTGGAGGTGATCCGTGGCCCGGCCAGCAGCCTGTATGGCCGTGGCGACCCCGGCGGCACCTTCAACGTGGTCAGCAAGCAGCCGCTGCCGGAATCCAAGGTCACCCTGGGCAGCCAGTTCGATGACCAGGGCATGCACCGCGCAACCCTGGACGCTACCGGGCCGCTGAACCAGGACGGCTCGCTGGCCTACCGCCTGAACCTGCTGGGCGAAGGCGGCGAAAGCTTCCGCGACAACGTTGAAAGCGAGCGCTATGACGTGGCGCCGGTGCTCAGCTGGCAGGTCAACGACAGTACGAAGATCGTCTTCGAGGGTGATTTCATGCGCAACAACCACCCGCTGGACCGTGGCTTGACCCGCTACCCGACCCAGGCCGGCAGCGCTTCACGCGATACCTACATCTGGGAGAAAGGCAGCGACAACCTGCTGCACAATGACAACAACATGGCTCAGGTGCGCTTCGAACACCTGCTCAACGATAACTGGACGCTGGGTGGAGGCTTCCAGTATCTCGATGGCTCGCTCAAAGGCAATGCTGTAGAGGCCACCATTGCCCCAGCAGATGGCCGTACCCTGCAGCGCAACTTCAATTACCGCAAGCTGGAGTGGACCGACCGCGACTGGCAGTTGAACCTCACCGGGCATTTCGATACAGGTGCGTTCAGCCATACCCTGCTGACCGGCGTCGAGTACGAGAACTACCATTACAATTCGATCATTCGCCGTTCCACCGCGCCCTACACGATCGATATTTACAATCCGGTACTAGGCCAGCCGAGGCCGGAGCTGGCAGCGGTACCAACTACCTGGGACAGCGAGAAGCTCGAGACCTGGGCGTATTTCATCCAGGACCAGGTGGCCCTGACGGAGCGCTTGAAGGCACTTGCAGGTGTACGCTTCGAGCGTTTCGAGCATGATTACGACGACAAGCGGCCCGCGAACCGCGACTTCAGCAAAGGCGAGAACGGCGTCACCCCGCGCTTTGGCCTGATCTACGACCTGACCGACTCTGTCGCCGTTTATGCCAACACCGCCCGTTCGTTCAAGCCCAATAGCGGCGCCAGCCTGCAAGGTTCGGGCTTCGACCCGGAGAAAGGCAAGTCGTACGAACTGGGTATGAAATGGGAAGCGCCGGACCGTCAGCTGAGCGTTGACGCGGCGATCTATCACATCGTCAAGGAAAATGTGCTGACACGCGACCCGGCGGACCCCAACTACAACCTTGCCGCTGGCGAAGTACGTAGCCGTGGTCTGGATATCAACATCGCCGGCAATGTCACGCCAGAATGGCGGGTGATCGGTGGCTACGCCTACGTCGACGCTGAAGTGACCAAGGACAACCGCCTGCCCACTGGCACCCGGCTGGCGAACATTCCTAGGAACAGCTTCAGCCTGCTCAACACCTACGAATTCCAGGACGGACTGGCCAAAGGCCTTGGGCTGGGGGTTGGGGTGAAGTACGTCGATGACCGCAATGGCCAGACCGAGGCAGTGACTTACAACATGGACCAGTACACCGTTGTTGACCTGCTGGCCTTTTACAAGGTCAACGACAACATCCGCCTCAACCTGGACCTGAAGAACCTGTTCAACAAGGAATACGACGAGGGAGCATTCAACTTCTACGCCTACCCAGGAGCGCCGCGGACGGTGCAGGCTGGGGTTTCGTATACCTTCTGAATTGCCGGGGCTGCTTCGCAGCCCTTTCGCGACACAAGGCCGCTCCCACAGAAGTCAGGCGCATACCTGTGGGAGCGGCCTTGTGTCGCGATGGGCCGCAAAGCGGCCCCCGGTCTCAGAACCCTTTGCTGTAGAACAGCGAGTACGACTCGATGCCGTCGTTAGGCTGCTTGAGCCCCGCGTTGGAGTAATGCATCGCGCGGATCCCCACCTTCTGCTCTCCCGGCAATTTCAGGCCAAAGCCGATGCGGTCTTCGAAGTTGACCGCCGAGCCCAGGCGCTGGTCGCCCACGTCGGTCTTGGAAAACGCCGCCAGGCCAATGCCGGCCTCGATGTACGGGGTATAGGTAAAACCGCTGAATTCATAGGTAAACACCGGGCTGAACGACAGCGAGTGCGCGCCACTGGCCTCACCGCCCTCCCAATAGGTGTAGGCCGCATCCCAGTATCCGGTCAGATAACCGGTGCTGCTCTCCAGCCATTTCTTGTCCCAGTCGAACGACAGGCCAATACGGTAGGTCATGTCGCCTTGGCCAGTGGCGCCAACGGCGCCGGTCACCTGCGCTGCCTGGGCCAGATTCGCTCCGGCAAAGGCCAGCACTGCAGCAGCCAGCGAAGCTGCTAGTCGGGTTTTCATCAATGACTTCTCCTGATGGTCTACACGGCAAGTGGGGGCTTGGGCCCCTCGATCTTATGCGGTGACCGGTTGCATCCGGACCGGTCACGCGAAGTAATACTTTTCTGATTATCGACCAGATAACCAGAAAGTTGAAAGCGAGTTGCCACTATTGGCTAATTCCGTCTGCCAGCCTCTAGCCTGCCGAACAGCAGGACTCAGTCGTATTCCGCTTCTTCGTGTTCGCCCAGCAGACGCCTTTGCCTGGGTGTGGCCTCCTCCAGCACCTGAGGGTTGAAACGCCAGTTCAGGTACGGCGAAAACTTCTGCGCGACCATGCGCCGGCCGTAATGCACTTGCAGCATGTCGCGCTCGCGTGACTGGGTGCAGTTGGCCCCGCCGCTGTGCCAGACATCGCTGCGAAACACCAGCGCGTCCCCTGCCTTGCACAGCACCGGCTGGGCCTCATGGCCCTGCCAGTGTTGCTCGCCAGCCCGCGGTGGCCGCGCCGCACGGTGGCTGCCCGGTACAACCCAGGTCGGCCCGATGTGATGGTCGATATCGCTGAGGTACAGCTGCGCAGTCAGGATCTGCGCGGGCTGGGTGAAGTCACCACGCTCACTGAGCCAATCGGGCAACTGCATGGGCAGATGGTCCAGGTGCAGGGCCATGCCGGGGTAGCCCGGGTGGCTGCGCCAGGCGGTTTGCCCGATCACATGGCAGTCGGCGCCCAATGCCGCTTCGGCCAGGGCAATCAGCGGCGGCAGGTCGAGAAAGGGCAACCACAACGGGTTGCGGTTGAACACGCACTTGTAGTGTTCCAACAGCCCCTGGTAATCCCAGTGGATGGGCTGCAGGTCATCGATGGCGCAGCGCAACAAGGCGATACGCAAGGGTTCGAGCACACCGGGGAGCAACACATAGCCCCACTCGTCCAACATCTCCAGTTGAAGGTCCAGGCTCATGGCGATGCGCTCCTTTCAGGCAGGAGCACATCCGTACTCCTGCCCGTTTTTCCATCAACGCCAGTTCAAGCTAACGGTCGTGGGGGCCTTGCCACTCACGGTCACCAACTGTTGCACCGTCTCACCCTGGGCGTTGCCCGTAACTTTGTACTTGCCGGGAGGCAACTGCACGTACAGCAGCGGCCCGGCATCCACAACGCTGAGCACGGACTGGCCCTGTGCATTCTGGATGTCGACGTTGGCACCGCTCTGGAACTCACCTTCCGGGCCGGTGGAGAGCTCTACGTGCAGGTCATAGCCCGGGGTCTTGCGCAGGGCGTTGGCTTCATCCTGGCCGATGCCACCTTGCAGGTAGCGGATGCCGTTCTGCTCCTGCTGTTGCAGTTGCACGGCCTGCATGTTGATCGGGGCATTGAGGTCGGCGGCGGCGGCCAGGGTCCATGGCAGCGCCAGGGCGATCAGCAGCGCCGCGCCGAGGGCATAGTGATGGTTACGCATGGTACGACCCTCCTTTCGAGGATGGCTTACCTATTATCTGATCCTTCGGGCGTAACGGCGTTCGTGCTGATGCATGGTTGTCGGGATGAAATTTGCATCAATGGCGTAGGTTTTGCGTTAGAACATCAGCTTGCGCGCCCTTCTTCGAGCAATTTCACGAACATGCTCAAACTGCGCGACACCGTACCCCGTCGCCACACCAGCCAGGTTTTCAGGTAGCGGAAATCCTCCGACATCGGCCAGGCACTGACGGTGCTGCAACCGGGCATGTTGTCGAGCATGCTGCGCGGCATCATGGCCAGGCCGGCACCGGCGCTAACGCAGGCCAGCATGCCGTGGTACGACTCCATCTCGTGGATCTTGCCCGGCACGGCCTGGTCCTGGACGAACCAGTTCTCGAAGTGGTGGCGGTAAGAACAGTTGGCGCGAAAGGCGTAGATGCTTTCGCCATTGACGTCCTGGGCGCGGGTTACCGGGGCGTGGTTGAGCGGCGCGATGACCATCATTTCTTCCTCGAACACCGGCATGCCCTCCAGCGTCGGGTGCAGCACCGGCCCATCGACGAACGCCGCCACCAGGCGGCCAGACAGCACGCCTTCGAGCATGGTCCCGGAAGGCCCGGTGGACAGGTCCAGGTCGACCTTGGGGTAACGCTGGTTGTAGGCCGCCAGCAAGGCCGGGATGCGCACCGCCGCCGTGCTTTCCAGCGACCCCAGGGCGAAGGTACCTTGCGGGTCTTCACCGGCCACGGTCAGCCGCGCCTCGTGCACCAGGTCGAGGATGCGCCGGGTGTACTCAAGGAAGTTCCAGCCTGCTGGGGACAGGCGCAGGCGGCTCTTTTCACGGATGAACAGCTCCACGCCCAGGTCCTCTTCCAGTTGCTTGATGCGCGTGGTCAGGTTCGACGGCACCCGATGGATGTGCTGCGCGGCGGCGCTGATACTCCCCTGCTCTGCCACGGCCTTGAAGATCTCCAGTTGCACCAGGTCCACAGTCTTTCTCCAAACGTGAATGTTTCGCTCATTATTATTCAGTTTTCAATAAAGCCCTAGCCCACTAGTCTGGCGTCTCGGATCAACGACAACGAGAGTGTCCCGCCATGAGCGCGATCAGCAGCCTGACCCACGCCATCTCCCTCGACCCGTACAGCGGCGAGCAGATCGGCGCCTACCCGTTCGACACCGACGCCGCACTGGAAGCGGCGCTGCAACGCGCCAAGGTTGGCTACCGCCAGTGGCGCCAGGTGTCGCTGGGTCAGCGCAGCGAGTACCTGCTTGCCCTGGCCAGCACCCTCGAAGCCAAGGCTGAAGCCTTCGCGCAAATGATCAGCCACGAAATCGGCAAGCCGATCGCCCAGGCGCGCGGTGAAGTCAGCAAGTGCGTCGGCCTGTGCCGCTGGTACGCCGAGCACGGCCCGGCCATGCTCGCCCCCGAGCCGACCCAGGTCGAGAAAGCCCGCATCGAATACCGCCCGCTGGGCCCGATCCTGGCCGTGATGCCATGGAACTTCCCGGTCTGGCAGGTACTGCGCGGCGCCGTGCCGGCGATCCTGGCCGGCAACACCTACGTGCTCAAGCACGCGCCGAACGTGATGGGCAGCGCCTACCTGCTGGGCGAGCTGTTCAAGGATGCCGGCCTGCCGGAAGGCGTGTTCGAAGTGCTGAACGTGACCCCGGACGGCGTCACCCGCGCCATCAACGACCCGCGCATCGCCGCGGTGACCCTGACCGGCAGCGTGCGTGCCGGCATGGCGATTGGTGCACAAGCCGGCGCCGCGTTGAAGAAGTGCGTGCTGGAGCTGGGCGGTTCCGACCCGTTCATCGTGCTGGCCGATGCTGACCTGGACGCTGCCGTGAAGGCTGCGGTGATCGGCCGCTACCAGAACACCGGCCAGGTCTGCGCTGCGGCCAAGCGCCTGATCGTCGAGGAAAGCATCGTTGACGAATTCACCCGCAAGTTCGTTGAAGCGACCCGCGAGCTGAAGGTCGGCAACCCGCTGGAAGACAGCACCTACATCGGCCCGATGGCCCGTTACGACCTGCGCGACGAACTGGATGGCCAGGTCCAGGCGACCATCGCCGAAGGCGCCACCCTGCTGCTGGGTGGCCACAAGGTCGATGGCGTCGCCAACTTCTACGCGCCGACTGTGTTGGCCAACGTTACCCCGGACATGACCGCATTCAAGCAGGAACTGTTCGGGCCGGTGGCAGCGATCATCAGCGCACGGGATGCAGACCATGCGGTGGAGCTGGCTAACGACAGCGAATTCGGCCTGGCTTCGACCATCTACACCGCCGACTACGCGCTGGCCGAGCGCATGACCGCGGCGCTGGATACCGGCGGCGTGTTCATCAACGGCTATTGCGCTTCCGACCCCCGCGTGGCGTTTGGTGGGGTGAAGAAGAGCGGCTTCGGGCGTGAGCTGTCGCACTTTGGTGTGCGTGAGTTCACCAATGCCCAGACGGTGTGGCTGGACCGTAACTGATCCGATGCTTAGGGGCCGCATTGCGGCCCTGTGGGAGCGGGTTTACCCGCTCCCACAGGGATTTTGAAGGGCTGAAAAAGCAGCCCCAGGGGCCTCAATCGCGAACCTGGTCCTTGACCCAGTCCAGCATCCCCCCCGGCACGATCAGTTCATGCCGCGCCCGCGAACAGGCGGTATACAACCCCGCCAGCATCCGTGCCCGCTCATTGCGGTTCCCCGCCACTTGCGGCGCCACCATCAGCTCCGGCGACACCATTACCCGGGCGAACTCCATGTTCTTCACATCCCGCACCCGCCCCAGGAACAGCTTGGGCGCCTTGTCCCAGCGGTAACGGCTCTTGGCCCTGGCGAAGTGCTCCGGCGTGTAGCCCTTGCGCAGCATGTTGGCCACGGCAACGAACGCCTTGTCATCACCCTTGTCCTGCTCCAGCGCCTGCCAGCTGGCATAGCGGAACAGCATCGGGTGACGTGGCCGGGTGCCATGGCGGTACAGTTCGATGCAGTCTTCGACGAACAACTCGAAGTCCTTGCGCGCGCTTTTCAGCAGCACGAACGGCACGCCCTGGTGGGTCAGGCGCTGGAACCAGCCAAACAGGCCCCATTCATCGTCGACGATCAGCGCCGTAGGCTGTTCCGGCACGCTCACCGTGTCGAAGAAGCTGACCCGGGTGTAATGCTCGGCGCTGCCACTGAAGGCCGCCTGGATCGCCGCCGGGTGTGCCTGGATCAGCGGGTTGAGCACGTTGTCCATCGCCGGCCCGGCCCGCAGTGAATGGTCGATATAACGCTGGCGGATAAAGCCGCCATGGTGCGCGCTGAGACCGTTGAGGTTCTGCAGCTCGTCACCCAGGGCAATGATCGACTGCGGGCTGCGGTCGAGCACGGCAAGCATTGGTGCCGACAGCTCGTGGGCCTCATCGACGATGACATGGGTGTAGCGGCTGTCGATCACATAACCGGTCAGCGACAGCAGTTTGACCCGGTGGTAGTCGCGCACCGGCAACTGGATTTCCCGTGCCGACGGGCGAATCAGCTCCTGCCAGTACAACCGTGCCTTTTCCAGCAACACTTCCTGGTCCAGCGGCGTGGTCCCCGGCCCGGCCCAGGGCAGGTGGTGCAACTGCAACTGGGTGTCGGCGCTGTGGCAGAACGTACGCACCGCACGGATGCACAAGGCAACCACATCGCGTGCGGCGAGCGGGCCTATGTCAGGGATGGCCAGCCAACGTACCACCTGCGCATCCTGCGGGCGCCACGACAGCTTGGTACGGTACGGGTCGCGCAGGCGCCAGCCGTTGCCGGTGAGGTCGCGGTTGAGCAGCTCGTCGGCCAGCTGGCCAAAGGTCAGCGCGGTGTAGGCGGCGGCGTCCTTGACCCGTGCCTGCAGGGCGCGCAACTGGCCTTCGGTCAAGGCCAGCAACAGCGTACGCTGCGGCTCGAGCAGGCGGGCGAACTGGTGAATCAGGAAGGTCTTGCCGGTGCCTGCAAAGCCCTGTACCGCCACCGACTCGTCGATACCACTGAGGAATTCGCGCAACAGGCGGTTCTGCTGGTCGCTGAGCATCAGGTCGCTGGCCAGGGACGGCAGGTACACCGGGTGCAGCGGGGTTGCCCGCTGGCGGTAGCTGTCGGCGAACTGGAAGTTCCACTGGCCCTCGGCGTCCAGCAGCTCGTCGGCCTGGTACTCCACCTCGGTCGACAGCAGTGCGATACCGTTTTCGCCCAGCATGCCCAGGCCCATGGCGAAGGCTTCGCGATCGAAGTGCTGCGCCACCTGGCCCTGGAAGCGGCCGGGTGCGGCGCTTTCGACTTCGTTGGCAATACGCACGATCTCGGCAAAGCGGCGCTCCTGCGCATCCGCCGAGGCGATGGCGGGCTGGCGCGGCAGGTTTTGCACGAACAGCACTGCGGCGGCGTCGAGGACGCTGGCGGTGGTGAAGAAATCGGTGGTGGGCTCGCTGGCGAGGCGGTCGGCCTGGTCGCTGGGCAAAGGCAGGTAGAACATCGGCACCTCGGGTGGAATCAGGGCGGCACGATAGCAATTTTCGCGGTGGAATGCTGGGCTGTGTATGTCTGGGCCTGCCTCTTCGCGGGTGAACCCGCTCCCACAGGGACCTCACAATGCCTGGCCCCGAGGTGATCCTGTGGGAGCGGGTTCACCCGCGAAGAGGCCAGTAGCTACACCATCAAATTCAGCCCCTGCCCCGCTTCAAGGTCTCGCTGGGAAACTCCTTGAACAATTGCCGGTAACTCTCTGAAAACCTTCCCAAATGCCAGAACGACCAACGCATCGCCACTTCGGCGACGGTCACGCCACCGCCACGCAACAGATCGCGCCGCGCACCGTTCAGCCGGCGCAGGCGCAGCCAGTGCGCCGGCGTCATACCGGTAAACGCCTTGAACGCCTGCTGCAACTGGCGCAGGGAAACCCCCGCAACATCCGCCAGCTCCACCAGGTTCAGGGTTTCCTCCGGGCAGTCGGCCGCCCACTCGCTCACCCGGCGCATGATCGCCCGTTCCTCGTCACGCCGGCCCAACGCCACGCCCTGCAGGCGCTGGCAGGCGTTGTCGAGGATGAACAGGCAGTCTTCCAGCAGTTGCTCCGCCAGGGCCTGCCCCTGCAGCGGGCAATCGTCCTCGCCCAGGCGGGTCAACGTCGCGCTCAGCCAACTGCCGAACAGCGCATTCTGCCCGCTGCCCAGCGGCACCATGAACAACCCTTCCAGGCGCTGCGGGTCAAGCCCATGGCGGGCCAGGAAGGCCTGATCGAACACCACCGCCACTTCCTGGTAGTTCTCCGGCGTGATCCAGATGTTGCGGCTCTGTTCGTTCAGCAGGTACAGGCTGTTCTCGCTGCGGTCGAAGCAGAACGCCAGCGAACCGCTCGGCGCGCGGAAAAACTGCTCCACCCGGGTGTTCAGCCGCTCTTCGTAAACCTCCACCCCGTCCAGCCCCAGGCAACGCAGCTCACCGCTGAAATGCCCGGGCGACATTTGCCGGTACTGCTGCTGCCAGCCAGGGGTGGCACGTACTTGTTCGGTAACGTCGGTGGTGTGGAAAGCCTGGACTTGCAGGGCATTTGCGGTTGTCACGCTCGGTCCTAGTTGCACTCTTTTGGTGCATTCATTGCCGGAGAAAGTGGATAGATCAGCCTTGCTGGCTGCGACCAAGATAGTCTCCAGCGCGTCACCTGGGAAGCGGGACGCCTTCGAAACCACACAACGGTTTACGCCGGCACACTCGCTCCCACACTAAAACCCAACCAAGAGGTCTGTATGAACGCCCCCTTCGATCAGCTGTCCACCTGGCTGAAAGAACACCGGATCACCGAAGTCGAATGCGTGATCAGCGACCTGACCGGCATCGCCCGTGGCAAGATCGCGCCCACCGCCAAGTTTCTCCACGAGCGCGGCATGCGCCTGCCCGAGAGCGTGCTGCTGCAGACGGTCACCGGCGACTACGTTGACGATGACATCTACTACAACCTGCTCGATGCCGCCGACATCGACATGGTCTGCCGCCCCGACCCGGCCGCGGTGTACCAGATCCCGTGGGCGATCGAGCCGACCGCGATCGTGATCCACGACACCTTCGACAAGCAAGGCAACCCCATCGAACTGTCGCCGCGCAACGTGCTGAAGAAGGTGCTCAAGCTGTACGCCGACAAGGGCTGGCAGCCGATCGTGGCACCAGAGATGGAGTTCTACCTGACCCAGCGCTGCGAAGACCCGGACTTGCCGCTGCAAGTGCCGCTGGGGCGCTCCGGCCGCGCCGAAAGCGGCCGCCAGTCGTTCTCGATCGATGCCGCCAACGAATTCGACCCGCTGTTCGAAGACGTCTACGACTGGTGCGAGATCCAGGGCCTGGACCTGGACACGCTGATCCATGAAGACGGCCCGGCGCAGATGGAGATCAACTTCCGCCATGGCGACGCCCTGGACCTGGCCGACCAGATCACCGTGTTCAAGCGCACCATGCGTGAAGCGGCGCTCAAGCACAACGTGGCCGCCACCTTCATGGCCAAGCCGATCACCGACGAGCCGGGCAGTGCCATGCACCTGCACCAGAGCGTGGTGGACATCGCCACCGGCAAGCCGATCTTCGCCAATGAAGACGGCAGCATGAGCCAGCTGTTCCTGTACCACATCGGCGGTTTGCAGAAGTACATCCCCAAGTTGCTGCCGATGTTCGCGCCCAACGTCAACTCGTTCCGCCGCTTCCTGCCGGACACCTCGGCACCGGTGAACGTCGAGTGGGGTGAAGAAAACCGCACCGCCGGCCTGCGCGTGCCCACCTCCAGCCCCGAGGCGATGCGCGTGGAAAACCGCCTGCCGGGCGCCGATGCCAACCCGTACCTGGCCATCGCCGCCAGCCTGCTGTGCGGCTACCTGGGCATGGTCGAGCGCATCGAACCCAGCGCACCGGTGCAGGGCCGTGCCTACGAGCGGCGCAACCTGCGCCTGCCGATCACCATCGAGGACGCCCTGCAGCACATGGAAGACTGCGAGACCGTGCAGCAGTATCTGGGCAAGCAGTTCGTCCAGGGTTATGTGGCGGTCAAGCGTGCCGAGCATGAGAACTACAAGCGCGTGATCAGCTCGTGGGAGCGTGAATTCCTGATGCTGAGCGTCTGACCTTTCGCGGTACCTGTGGGAGCGGGTTTACCCGCGAATGCTGGGGTGCATTCAACGACGTATTCGCGGGTAAACCCGCTCCCACAGGGCACGAGCCCCTGCACCGAACTCGAAGAACAAGACCAACGAGGTGTCCCCATGCGTCATCTGCAAGCCCTGATCCCCGCCGCATTCACCCTGCTGTTCGCCACCACCACCCAGGCCACCCCCTCGGTCAGTGTGTACAACTGGACCGACTACATCGGTGACACCACCCTGGCCGACTTCCAGGCCAGCAGCGGGATCAAGGTGGTCTATGACGTGTTCGACTCCAACGAAACCCTGGAAGGCAAGCTGTTGGCCGGGCGCACCGGCTATGACGTGGTGGTGCCATCCAACCACTTCCTCGCACGCCAGGCCCAGGCCGGCGCCTTCCTGCCGCTGGACCGCAGCAAGCTGCCGAACTGGCAGCACCTGGACCCCAAGCTGCTCAAGCAGCTTGAACAGAACGACCCAGGCAACCAGTACGCCGTACCCTACCTGTGGGGCACCAACGGCATCGGCTACAACGTCGACAAGGTCAAGGCGGCCCTGGGTATCGACCATATCGATTCATGGGCAGTGCTGTTCGAGCCCGAGAACCTGAAAAAGCTCAAGCAGTGCGGCGTGGCGTTCATGGATTCGCCCGACGAACTGTTCCCGGCCATGCTCAACTACCTGGGCATGGACCCGCGCAGCGAAAAACCGGCTGACTATGCCAAGGCGGAAGCCCGCCTGCTCGAACTGCGCCCCTACATCACCTACTTCCACTCCTCCAAGTATGTTTCCGACCTGGCCAATGGCGATGTCTGCGTGGCCTTCGGCTACTCCGGCGACGTGTTCCAGGCCGCCAACCGCGCCGTGGAGGCGAAAAACGGCGTGAAAGTCGCCTACAGCATTCCCAGGGAAGGCAGCAACCTGTGGTTCGACCTGCTGGCCATCCCCAAAGACGCCAACAACCCCGAACAGGCCCTGGCGTTCATCAACTACCTGCTCGACCCCAAGGTAATCGCCAAGGTCAGCGCCACGGTCGGATATGCCAACGCCAACCCCGATGCCCAGGCCTACATGGACGCGTCGCTGGTCAACAACCCCGAGATCTACCCCCCCCAGGACGTGCTGGACAAGCTGTACATTTCCAGCACGCCGAGCCCGAAGATCATGCGCGTCATGACCCGCTCCTGGAGCAAGATCAAGTCCAACCGCTGAGTCGAGAACGCTCATGTCTTTCACTACCCAACACACCGCTTCGTACTATGCCGCCACGGCACGCAATGCGGCGCCCTACCCCAGCCTGGAGGGCGAACTGACCGCCGATGTGTGTGTGGTCGGCGGCGGGCTGACCGGGGTCAATACCGCCCTGGAACTGGCTGAGCGCGGGCTCTCGGTGGTGCTGCTGGAAGGCCGGCGCATCGGCTGGGGGGCCAGCGGCCGCAACGGCGGCCAGCTGATTCGCGGCATCGGCCATGACGTCAGCAGCTTTGCCCGGCATGTCGGCCAGGACGGCGTGCATTACCTGAAGCAGGCCGGCATCGACTCGGTGGCGCTGGTGGCCAGCCGCATCGCCCAGTACGGCATTGCCTGCGACCTGCGCTGGGGCTTCTGCGAACTGGCCAACACCCCTGCACAGTTCGCCGCCTTCAAGGACGAACAGGATGACCTGCTTGCACTCGGCTATCGCCCTCAAACCCGCCTGGTCAGTGCCGACCAGCTGCATGAAATCGTCGCCAGCGACCAGTACGCCGGCGGCCTGGTGGACATGGGCTCGGGCCACCTGCACCCGCTCGACCTGGTCCAGGGCGAAGCCCGCGCCGCCCACGGCCTGGGCGTACGCATCTTCGAGCAGAGCCCGGTGCTGCGCATCGAGCACGGCCCCCGCGTGACCCTGCACACGGCCCGCGGCAAGGTGCGGGCAAGCAGCCTGGTGCTGGGTTGCAACGCCCACCTCGATGAACTGGAGCCACGCCTGAGCGGCAAGGTGCTGCCGGCCGGCAGCTACGTGGTGGCCACCGAGCCATTGCCTGAAGCACTGGCCAGCAGCCTGATCCCGCAGAACATGGCGCTGTGCGACCAGAAGGTCGGCCTGGACTACTACCGTCTCACGGCAGACCGGCGCCTGCTGTTCGGTGGCGCCTGTCACTATTCTGGCCGCGACCCCAAGGACATCGCCGCCTACATGCGGCCCAAGGTGCTGAAGGTGTTCCCGCAACTGGCCAACGTGCGTATCGACTACCAGTGGGGCGGAATGATCGGCATCACCGCCAACCGCTTCCCCCAGGTCGGGCGCCTCAGCCAGCACCCCAATGTGTATTACGCCCAGGGCTATTCCGGGCACGGGCTCAACGTCACCCACTGGACAGCGAAGCTGTTGGCCGAAAGCATCGCGCTTGGCCACAGCCAGGGGCTGGACGTCTTCAGCGCGGTACCACATCTGACCTTCCCCGGCGGCAAGGCACTGCGCTCGCCGCTGCTGGCGCTGGGGATGTTGTGGTACCGATTGCGTGAGGTGCTGGGTTGAGTGCGCCTGGAGGTTTTCTGCGGCTGTGAGACCGAGCGCCGCGCGGGTGGCGCTCGGTCTCACAGCCGCAGAAAACCTCCAGGCAAACCCTTCCAGCCGCAACTTTTTACCTTTTCACAAAGGATTGGAACCTACCCACTGGCCAACTGTCACGCACCTGCTAGCGTTGTTCTGGCCGACCTATCATGGATGCATCTTCATCATGAAATCATTGCCCCGCATTACCCTGTTGTGCGCCGCACTGCTTACCATGGCCGCCTGCTCCAGCAATCGCGTGGACCCCAAGGACTATTCCGGCTTCCTCAAGGATTACAGCCGGCTGCAGGAAGCCAAGAGCCCTTCGGGTGACCCGGTGATGCGCTGGATCGACCCCAAGGTCAACGTCAACCAGTACAGCCAGGTATTCATCGAGCCCAGCCAGTTCTACCCCAAGCCGCAGCCGACGGAGGTCATCTCGACGCAGACGCTGCAGGAAATCACCCGTTACTTCAATGAAGCGCTGCGCCGTGAAATGGGCAGCGTCGTGCCGCTGGCCAAGGGCCCCGGCCCGGGTGTGATCGTGGTGCGCCCGGCAATCACGGCAGTGTCGACCAGCAACGAGGGCCTCAAGCCCTATGAAGTGATCCCGATCGCCTTGATTTCGGCCGGTGTGAACACTGCCATGGGCGGCCGTGACCAAGAGGTGGATGTCGGTGTGGAAGCTGCGTTCCTCGATGGTTCCAGCCAGAAGGTGCTGGCCCAGGTCGTGCGCAAGGGCACGGGGCAGGAACTGGAGAACAAGACCACAAAACTGACTTTGAATGACGTCAAGCCGGTGCTGGACGGCTGGGCCAAGGACATGCGCGCGAGCTTCCTGGCAGCGAAACAGAAGAACCGTTAGTCTTGCACCCAGCCATGGACAAACGGGGTTGCTTTGCAGCCCCGTCTTTGTACATTACTCCAGGCTACGAACTCTAATAGTCAGCTCTAGGCCCACGAATGAACGCTGCCTTTCGGTAAATGGAAGTGACAATGGCTTTATTATCCGAAGCAAAAACCCCTTGCCCAGTCGAGTGCAAACGTGGGTTATTCGCCGCATCGGGCAAATCTCCATATTCGGTCTTCATGTGATACCTGCCTGCTCCCCATTTGATAACTGCAGCTCCAGCAGTCCCTTTACCCTTCTGCAGCGTAACTTCCATAGCCCCGAATGGTCTCTCGACCTGAAAATACAGCCCGCCTTCCAGTTGAGGATCTTCTTTTATAGCGGCTTTAATCAAATGCTTTAGCTCCGGAGCTTTCAAGCCTGCCCGATCCATCGCACTCTTGACACCTTTTATAGATTGCCATGGCCAGCGAAAACACCCAGAAGGGTCGTGGAAATTTACCGGATCCCCGGAGCAATAGTTGTATGAGCCCAGACCGCCCCGGCCAAATGGGCTTTCAGTATCAGGGGAACAGAATCTCGTGAGCGTTACACTAAAAAACCGTTTTCCTAGACCAAGTGGATAACCGCCTCCGACTGGGTCACGCCATTGACCGTTGAAACCTGCCAGTGCTAATACCTGCTCCAGCAATGAAAAGCCATAAGGGCAGTAAGTAGCCCGCTCTCCCCCACCTCTTCTCCATGCAGCGATTACCGTATTGTTACCTGCAGTTTGCAAGAGTTTAAGGTCTTCAGACTGCTGTACCAGTAATTGACTACTCGCGTACAAAAGACGCGCCATTTCTTTTCCAGTTTGACACACCAGTTCCCGGCCAGAGTAAAACAGCAAATTACCTGTGTACTTTTGCAAAAAGCCATTCATAGCGGTGATATCCAGGATGATTGAGGCCATCATGGAAATATCGGCAACAGTCGGCAACTAGCATTTTTAACAGTCCCGTCAACACTCCACGAACGCAACAGCAAGGCCGCCGCGCGAGGTCTCCTTGTAGTTGGCGTGCATGTCCGCCCCGGTATCACGCATGGTGCGGATCACCCGATCCAGCGAAATGAAGTGCTCGCCGTCCCCCCGCAACGCCATTTGCACGGCGTTGATCGCCTTCACTGCTGCAATCGCATTGCGCTCGATGCACGGCACCTGCACCAGGCCACCCACCGGGTCGCAGGTCAGCCCAAGGTTATGCTCCAGGGCAATCTCGGCGGCATTTTCCAGTTGCGGCGGTGTAGCACCCAGCACCTGGGCCAGGCCGGCAGCGGCCATTGAACAGGCCGAGCCCACCTCGCCCTGGCAGCCAACCTCGGCCCCGGAAATCGACGCGTTCTTCTTGCACAGGATGCCTACCGCCGCTGCCGCCAGCAGGAAGTCCACCACATCCGCGTCGCACGCGCCCGGGTTGAACTTCATGTAGTAGTGCAGCACCGCCGGAATGATGCCGGCAGCACCGTTGGTAGGCGCAGTCACCATGCGCCCGCCGGCGGCGTTCTCTTCATTCACCGCCAGGGCGAACAGGTTGACCCACTCCATGGCACTGAGGGTGGACCCGATCACATTGGGCTTGCCCAGTTCCTGCAGGCTGCGATGCAGCCGCGCCGCGCGGCGCTTGACGTGCAACCCGCCAGGCAGGATGCCTTCATTGCGCAAGCCGTTGTCGACGCACTCACGCATGGCGGCCCAGATCCGCAGCAGGCCTTCACGTACTTCGGCCTCTGGGCGCCAGGCACATTCGTTAGCCATCATCAGTTGCGCCACGCTCAAGCCATGGGCCTTGCACAAGGCCAGCAACTGCGCAGCACTGTCGAACTCGTACGGCAGCGCCACCGTGTCCGCTTCGCCTGATGGCGCATCGATCTCGGCTTGCTCGACGATAAAGCCACCGCCCACCGAATAGTAGGTCTGGCGCAACAGGCTGCCCTGCCCGTCCATGGCTTCCAGGCTCATGGCATTGGGGTGGTACGGCAGGTTCTCGTCGAGCAGCAGCATGTCGCGGCTGTACTCGAACGCCAGCGGGTGGCTGCCATCGAGCATCAGGCAGTGCTCCTGCATCACCTGGCCAATGCGCGACTCGATAGTGGCCGGGTCGATACGGTCCGGCCACTGCCCCATCAGGCCGAGCAGGCAGGCGCGATCGGTGGCGTGGCCAACCCCGGTAGCTGACAGCGACCCGTAAAGCCGCACCTCGACACGGCTTACCCTGGCCAACAGCCCTTGCTCACGCAGGACTTGGGCAAAGGTAGCCGCCGCCCGCATCGGGCCGACGGTGTGGGAACTGGACGGCCCGATGCCGATTTTGAAAAGGTCGAAAACACTGATAGCCATGCTAATGCCTGACCGTACCCGGGTATGAAGCCGCAGCACGGTTATCTGGAAAAATTGAGCGGTATTGCGAAGTTGCGCGATACTGCCTAGCTGGCTCACGGATGACCAACGAAACTTCCTAAGCAAGGCTTTAGTGGAACTAAACGATGCGACGACAACTCAATGGCCAGATGTTCGTCTGGCTGCATGTGTTCGCCTGTGCGGCCCGGCACTTGTCCTTCACCCGCTGTGCCGAAGAACTGCACATCACCCCGGGTGCAGTCAGCCAACAGATGCGCCAGCTGGAAGAACGCCTGGGCTACCGGCTGTTCCTGCGCCGCGCGCGCGGCGTGGAACTGAGCGCCGAAGGGCAACGCCTGGCGCAGACGGTGGCCGAAGCCTACGGCAGCATCGAAGCCGAACTGCTGCGCCTGGACGCCGGTGAAATCCGCGGCACCTTGCGCCTGCGCTCGATCCCGTCGTTCCTGGCCAAATGGCTCACGCCCCGCCTGCCGCGCTTTCAGCAACGCTACCCGGACATCGAGCTGCGCCTGGTGGCCGAAGACAGTGCCCAGGCCTTGACTCCGGGCGATTTCGACCTGGCCATCGACCTGAACGACGGCAGCTACCCCGGCATGCTCTCGACGCCGCTGCTGGACGAGCAGATCTTCCCCGTGTGTTCCCCCACCTTGCTGCGCGGGCGCCCACCGCTGCACGGGCCGGCGGACCTGGCACACTACCCGCTGCTGCACGACATCACGGCCTGGCGCGGCAGTTCGGAGTATGCCGAATGGGAGTTCTACCTGGAGGGCATCGGCGCCGCCGGCCTGGATGTACGGCGCGGGCACACCTTCAACCGCAACCACCTGACCATCGAGGCGGCGATTGCCGGCATTGGCGTGGCGATTGCCCGCCGCACGCTGCTCAACGACGAACTGGAGCGCGGTGCGCTGATCGTGCCGTTCGGGGTGCCGATCGCCAATCACAAGCGCTATGTGGTGCATTACCCACCGGGCGGGTTGAACCAGCCGGGGGCCCGGGCGGTGCATGACTGGCTGGTGGAGGAAGCGCGGGGGTTCAGGGAGCTGCACCCGCTGAACAAGGACTAGGCCAGCCAAAAGCGCTTGCACACTTTCATGGAATTACGAGTGACTCATTGAATTGGCAGGGACCCTGTGGGAGCGGCTTTAGCCGCGAACACCGGCACAGCCGGTGCCATGCACCGTGTTGGATTCTTCGCGGGTAAACCCACTCCCACAGGGTGCGCAGGGCGCATACGAAATTTGCTCCTTTACCGACAGTGCTGTGTCAGTAGGCCTGCTTGCCGGTAAAGGCGCTGAGTGTGCGCACCAGAATCACGAAATCCAGCCACAGCGACCAGTTGTTGATGTACTCGATGTCCGAGTCCACCCGCTGGATCATCTGCTCGATATCCTTGGTCTCGCCCCTGAACCCGCGCACTTGCGCCAGGCCGGTCATGCCAGGCTTGATATTGTGGCGGGCAAAGTAGTCGACGATGTCCTGCGAATACAGCGTGTCATGCTGCAATGCATGCGGCCGCGGCCCGACCAGCGACATCTCCCCAGTCAGCACATTGAACAACTGCGGCAGTTCATCCAGGCTGGTGCGGCGGATAAAGGCGCCGACCCGGGTCAGCCGCGGATCATTCTTCTGCGCCTGCTTGACCACGCCCTCTTCCGGCTGGTGGACATGCATGCTCCTGAACTTCCAGATACGGAACGCTTCCCCGGTCCAGCCGGTGCGTTCCTGACGGAAGAACACCGGGCCGCGGCTATCGAGCTTGATGGCCAGGGCAACGGCCAGCAACACCGGCGATGCAAACAGCAGGATCAGCGCCGCCAATACCCTGTCTTCGAGGTTCTTCAGGAACAGGCTCATGCCCGTCAGCGGTGTTTCCGACAAGGTCAGTACAGGAATGCCGGCAATTTCCCGCACGCTATGGTTGATCAGGCGCAACGAGAAGATATCCGGTACCCAGTTCACCGCAATGCACTTGTCGAGCAGCCTCAAATACACATCGTTGATCACCTCGGAGCCACCCAATGGGGTCACCAGGTAGACCGTGCGAATGCCGTAGCGGGCCACGATATCGTCGAGCTCGGCAATATGCCCGAGCACCGGCAGGCGCTGCTTGCCTTCGGGGCTTTCGCGCCCCGGCTCCTCGGCCGCGATCAGCACGCAACCCAGCACCCGCTCGCCGAACCAAGGGTTGTTACTGATTTTCTGATACAGGAAATTGGCCAGATCACCGGCACCAATGATCAGGGCGTTGTCCAGGCGTGCATGGGCGGTAAAACGCTTTTGCAACTCTCGCACGGCAAAATGCAGGAACAACTGGGCGATGTAGCCAATGATGAACAACTGCACGACCAATAGCCGCGAATAGGTTTCGCTCTGCTTGGTCAGGAAGGCCATGACCACCAGCAGGCAAAAGGTTGCCGACCAGGCCTTGAACAGCCGGAAAGCCTTGATGGAGAGCCCGACGTTGGTACGGTAGATTGCATAGTGATCGTAGATGACTGCCAGTGCGCCAACCAGCAACAGCAGCATGATCACGTAATCGGAAGTGATGTAGCCAAACTGGTCGTAGATCAGGTACCAGGCAATACTGGTGACTGCAATTCCATCGAGGCCGGCCTGAATGGCGTTACTTACGCTGCTTCTTCTTTGCAGTAAGGAACGACTGCTTCTGGGTTCGAAAACCATTTCAGACCTCATCGATTTGCGCGTAGCAACTGCCTTGCATCAAACAGCAGTCTTGACAACGGCTCATGCAAAGCCAGTGAAACAGAATCGTGCAGCCCCCAGCCGTTGATCTCACTGTAGCAGCCAACCGCTATCAGTGTGCCCGGAATCACCGCCCGCACGAATGCCGACCGACTCATACGGTGCGCCTGGCGCCCCCTCCGCCCCGGCGGTACAGCAAGGTGCGCAGCAAGAACAACGGGTTGCCCACTACATAGCGCATGAACAAACGCTTCGGCTCGCGCATCAGCCGGTACAGCCACTCCCCGCCAAACCGCCGCAGCCATTCAGGCGCCCGGCTGACCTTGCCGCCAAGAAAGTCCAGGATCGCGCCACCGCACACGATCAGGCACGGCTCGCCAGTGGCCGCCAGCCTTGCCGCCACCGCCTCCTGCCTGGGCATGCCCATGCCCAGCACGATCAGCTCCGGTTGCTGCTCCCTGGCCAGTTGCAGGTAGGTATCGATGCCGGCAAAGCCATCGTGAACCGACACCGGCACCACCCCGAACAGGGCTGCGCTGCGCTGCACCGCCTGGTCCAGGTAAGGTTGCCGGGTGCCCCAGAACGCGACCCGTCGCCCGCGGTAGGCGGCCATGAGCCGAGGAATGAAGTCGGTACCATTCATGTTGAGCCCAGGTTCAAGCCCCAGCCGGCGATAGAGAATCGCCATGCCGGAGCCGTCGCGCAACAGCACGTCGGCCGCCGACAATGCCTGGTGGTACGCACCATCGCGCACCACCAGGTTCATTGCATGGGCATTGACGAAGCCCAGCACGGTCGCGGCCTGCGGGGCGGCCAGCTGGGCGAGCAGGCGCTGCGCAGCAGCGGCATCAGCCACCACTTCGAGCTTGCCGACCAGGGTGTTCCAGCGTTTCTGCCACTCTGCCATCAGTCTTCATCCCGTTTCGAACGTACCCATTCCACCTGGCGCCTGATCAGGAACCCCAGATACAAGGGGACCTTCCTTGCGGCGTAGAACGGCGCGTACAGCAGCACGGAAAACGGGATCAGTTCGCGACAGAAGCGCGCCCAGGCCAGCACGATGGCAAGGCCCAGCAACGCCAGCGCGCAAAGGGCGATCCACGCAGGTGCCGCCAGGCCGAACAGCAGGTACGCCAGCCAGGCCACAAGGTTAAGCCCGAGCAGGGCCAGTGCGAGCAATGCCAGGGGAGGCACCAGCAGGTCCAGGGTCATGGCCAGCAAGCTGCTGTTACGCTGGGTGATTGCGACCAGCGCACGCCTGGGCGCATCGGCCAGCATCATGCCCAGGTGCCCATGCTCCCAGCGTGTGCGCTGGCTACCCAGGCCTCGCTGGCTGGCAGGGAACTGGCTGCTGACCACCGCCTCGGGGCAGAACACTGGCGGCTTGCCCTGCTGGCACAGGTCCAGGCCCAGCTTCAAATCCTCCACCAGGTGCCCATTGGCCAGGTCGATCAAGGCCAGGTCACGCCAGCCGAACGCCATGCCCGCCCCCATCAACTGGCAAGGCAGGCCCAGCCGAGCCCAGCCACGCGGGCGCACCAGGTTCTTGACCCGCCAGGCAAACTCGGCAACCTGCACTTTCAGCCCGGCCCCTGCCGGTGCGCGCATCAGGTACAGCGCCTGCACCGGGCGAGCGACCTCGCGGTAGCACCGCGCCAGGCGCTCGATCGCCCCCTCGCCCACCTGGCAATCGGCATCCACCACGATCACCACCTCGGGCGGCTGCTCGGCCAGGTGGCGCACACCAAAGTCCAGGGCGTAGCCCTTGCCGCGCAACTGCGGGTCGTGACGTTCCACCACTTCGGCACCGGCCTCGCGCGCCAGTTGCGCAGTATCGTCAGTGCAGTTGTCCGCCACCACCAGCAAGCGGTCGCCAGGCCGCAACTGCGGGGCAATGCTCGCCAGCGTGGCACGAATGATCGAAGCCTCGTCATGGGCAGGCACCAGCACTGCCACCTGCGGACGAGCGTTGCTGCCCGACGGTTGCGCGCGCGCCGGCAGGCAGGCCATCAGCACCTGCAACAGCAGCAGCAGTACCGGCAACAGGACGATGGCCGCCAGCACGCCCAGTAACCAAGCCAGTACACTCATCATGCGGATGCCTTGAAATAGCCGGCCAGCCTGGCCGCCTCGGTATCGATGTCATGCCGTTGCAGCACACGTTGGCGAGCCGCCTCGCCCATGCGCTGGAGCACTTCGGCAGGTTGCGCCAGGCACTCGGCCATGGCCACCGCCAGCTCGTCCACGGCACCGGCGGGGAACAACCAGCCGTTCTCGCCCGGCCGCACCAGCTCGGGAATGCCTGCCACATAGGTGGTCAGCACTGGCCGGCGCAAAGCCATGGCCTCCATGATCACCACTGGCAAACCCTCGGCAAAGCTCGGCAGCACCAACGCGCGCGCAGCAAGGATTTCCTCGCGCACCTGCGCGCTGCTGATCCAGCCGGTAATGCGTACCTGCTGCTGCAAGCCGTGCCGGGCGATCAACGCCTCGATCTGCCCACGCATCTCACCGTCGCCGGCCAGCACCAGCTCGCAATCGATCGACCGGGCGGCAAGTATCCGCGTGGCTTCGAGCAACAGCAGCTGCCCTTTCTGCTCGCACAGGCGGCCAACACACACCAGGCGCGGCGTCGTGGGCACGCTGACCGGTGCCACTTCATGGAAGCTGCGTTCAAGGCCGCAATGCACCACCTTCACCTTGGCCCATTGGTCGTGTGCCACCCAGCGAAACAACTGGCTGCGCCCGTACGAGCTGACCGCCGCGACAAAAGCGGCACGCCGCACCTTCTCGCCCATGTGCAGGAACTGCGGCTTGTCGAACTCTTCCGGCCCGTGCACGGTAAAGCTGTAAGCTGGCCCACCCAGCACGTTGGCCAGCATCACCACCTCGGTGGAATTGGTGCCGAAATGCGCGTGCACGTGTTTTGCCTCGCCTGCCTGCAACCACTGCAGTACCTGGCAGGCCTCGGCCAGGTAGACCAGGTGGTAGGGCCAGGTGCGGTCGGCCCGCAGGCCAAGGCGCATGGCCAGCAACAGCGCCTGGAAGAACCGCCGCGGCTGCGTGCGCAATACCTGCCAGGCCGGTGGCAGCAAGCCCTTGATGCCACTTCGCAGCACATAACGGGTCCTGTCCTGCTCGCTGGTGTCCTCGGCGTCCTGCAGCTCGGCGTCCCAGCCGCGCAGGGCGATACGCTGCACCTCTACCCCCTGGCGCTCCAGCGCCAGGATCTCACGGCGGATGAAACTGTGGCTGACCTTCGGGTACTGATTGATGAAATAAGCAATGCGCATAGGAATCCAGATCAAGACCCGCGTAATGAACCCTCAGCCCTGTCGCGGCAGCGTCAGCCGTTACTTCAGGCTCCCGCCGATGCCACCTCGTCAGGTGCACTCCCCTGCTTTCCTTGTAGCTCAAGGTTGTCACCGCTGCCTGGTAACGCGGCCTGCAAGCGGGCGAAAACATCGTCGAGCAACGCCTGGCGGCGGCGGTACATCGCCCGTTTCTTCGCCGGTGTGTCCTCTAGCGCCCGCTGTACTGCGGCCAGCGGGAGGGCAAAGAAGTCTGCATGGTTCGACGCAGAAGCCCCGTGTTCACGCCAGATCACGTCGTAATCGGCTGCCAGGTCCTGGCCTTTGTCGTTGCCAAAATACGCGTGCCGATGGTGGCGGCAGGCATCACTGACGGCATACAGGTGCGCCACGCCCAGGGTCCTGGCCAGGCACTTCAACCCCTCGAGTAGCAGGCTGCGGGGGCGTAACCCTTCGAAGTCCTTGGTCAGGTCGCGGTAGATGGCCAGTGAGGTTTCGCTGTCGACACCCTTGTGAATACCCTGCACGGCACCGATGAACAGGCACAGTTCGCCCTGGCTGCGGCACAGGCTGAACGCCAGGGAAGCCACGCGCAGGTCGCCCTGGAACAGGTTCAATACCAGCTCGCCTTCGCGCTTGAACCAGATCGGCCGGTCCAGCACCAGGCGACAGCCCGGCGAATGGCTGGACAGTTCGCACAGCGTCAGGCTTTCGTCCCGCCCCAGCAGCAACAGCGCCGGGAACTGCCCGGCCAGCACTTCGAAGTGCGAAGCCACCACCTCCAGGCGCTGCGGGGCTTCCCAGCATTTGCTGAGGTAGGGCCACTGCACGACACCGATGCAATCCACGCCCAGCCGCTGCAGACCGTGCTGGCCCAGGGCTGCGGTCATGCGCTGCAGGAACGCATTCAGCTCAGGCCATTGCCTGGCAATCTGCAGCGTCAATTTGTACTTGTTGTTCAGCGCCCGCAACGAGTAGCCCGGTTGCAAGGTAAACACGCTTTTCACGATCGTGCCGAGCATCATTGGGCCTCTTTCTCATAGAGCTGCACGTAACTTATTGAATTAGCAGAGGCCCTGTGGGAGCAGCTTTAGCCACGAACACCGGTGCAGCCGGTTCCATGCACCAGGCTGGATTCTTCGCGGCTAAAGCCGCTCCCACAGGGTACGCGGACTGCTTGCGACCTCGGTTCTCTGCGCCACAGCACACCGCAAAGGGCTGGATGATCTCTCACTTGTACTCGATCAACGCCGATTTGCCGGCCGCGATGCGGTGGCGCAAGAACTTCAGTTGCCCGAGCATTTCCGGGAACTTGCCCAATACCAGAAACACCGCCTGTAGCCAGTTCTCCCGCACCGACTTGCCTCCACGACGGGCCAGGCGTACGGCCTGCAACGGGTACACCAGCAGCAGCAGCAGGCCCCAGCCGCCCACCAGCAGGCAGGCCAGCACGATCACCACGGGGATGCCCAGGCCCCACAGCCAGGCCCGCCGCGACTCGCGCAGCCAGTGCCGCTCCGGCGTGTGACCATGCAGGTAGGCCCCTTCGGCATAGGCGTGACCAGCACGCAGGCTACGCCACCACCATTGGCTGAAACGGGTCATGGCAGCGTCGTGCAGGGTCATCTCGGCATCCAGGCGCCAGACCTTCCAGCCCTTCGCCCGCAGGCGCACGCACAATTCGGGCTCTTCTCCGGCGATCAGCTCGGGGCGGAAGCCGCCGACGGCGGCGAAGGCGTCTACCCGCATCAGGGCATCGCCACCACACGCCTTGGCCTCGCCGATGGGGGTGTCCCACTCCAGGTCGCACAACAGGTTGTACACCGACCGTTGGGGGAAGCGCTCGCGTCGGCGGCCACACACCACTGCCACCTCAGGATGCTGGTGGAGAAATGCCTGCCCCGTGGCCAGCCAGCCGGCATCCACCTCACAATCGCCATCGACGAACTGCACCAGGTGCATCGACGGCAGCAGCCGTTGCAAGGCGGCAAAGCCTTCGTTGCGCGCGCGCGCGGCGGTGAACGGGGTGCCCATGTCCAGAGCCAGTACCTCCATCCCCAGGCTGCGGGCCAAGTGCGGTGAACCATCGGTTGAGCCCGAGTCGACATACAGGACCTTTTCCGCACCCTGCAGCAGCGAACGCAGGCAACGCTCCAGGCGCTGGCCTTCATTACGGCCAATCACCACCACACCGATCCCGCTCGCCATGGGCCTCACTCGACGGGCACCGTGGCGGCCGGTTGCCTGGCCTTGATGATGGCCGGCACCCCCACCGCCAGCGAGTTGTCCGGCACATCCACCAGCACCACGGCATTGGCACCGATGATCACGTTGTTGCCGATGCGGATGCTACCCAGCACCTTGGCCCCGGTGCCGATATCGACGTTGTTGCCGAACACCGGTGCAACCGGTTCGCTGACGTTCTTCAGGCCCACCACCACGCCATTGCGGATGCGGCAGTCATCGCCGAACCGGGCATAGCCGCTGATGACGATGCCGCCAAAATGGTCGATAACGAAGTTGCGGCCGATCACCGCTTCGCACGGCAGCTCCACACCCGTGATGATCTGCACGAACTTGTAAAGGATCTTGTAGATGAGCGAAAACAGCTTGCGCAGCAGTGCCGGGCGCACGCCATAGCGCCAGCGGCCGAAACGGTACACCAACAACACCCAGAAGCCCTGGGCGCCCCAGTCGCCACCATGGGCACGCAGGTCGGCACGTACATTCTCGAACATGGCTCCACCTACCTTGTCGGTTGGCTGGCGTACCGGGTCTTGAACAACAGTGACCAGGTCGCCCGACAGTGACGCCAGCAGGCCTGTATTGCGCCCCGCCCGCGTCGTTTCAACAGCGCCTTGAGTGCCAGCACCAGGTCGCCCAGGGTGACCAGCAGCATGTGCAGGGCAAGCCCCGCCAGCCCGTGATGCTTGCGGAAGTACAGCAGCTCGCTTTCGATCTGGTATGACGAGATCTGCCGGCTGGCCGCCTCCAGCTCGGCCACCGACCTGGAACTTTCCCCACCGATGTGCACCACCGTGGTGTGCGGGTAGAACACCACTTTCCAGCCCGCCGCCTTCACCCGCTTGCAGTGGTCGACTTCCTCGTAATAAAGAAAGTAGCGCGGGTCGAACAGGCCCACCTGGTCCAGCACTTCGCGGCGCACCAGGTAGAAGCAGCCAGGCAGCCAGTCGCATTCACGGACCGAGGCGTGGTCCCAGTTCATTTCGTCGACCATCTTCAAGCCCGGGAAGAAGCGCCCCAGCCCGGTACGCCCGACGAACACGTTGAGCGGTGTGGGAAAGTAGCGGCAGCTGGGCTGCAGGTCGCCGTCGCGGCCCTCCAGGCGCACCCCCAGCACCCCGCATTCAGGGTGGGTGTCCATGTAGTCGAGGGTTTTCTGCAGGGAGTCTGGGGCGACAAAGGCATCGGTATTCAGCAGCAAGGCGTACTTGCCCTTCAGGTGCGCCAGCAACTGGTTATTGGCCCGGCCGAACCCCACGTTCTGCTTGTTGCTCAGCAGCAGCGCTTGCGGGCACACCTCGGCCATGCGCTGCAGCGAGTCATCGACCGAGGCGTTGTCCACCACCAGGTAGCTGGCCAGCCGTTCGCTGTCGGCCCGGCGCAGCGCGTCGAACATCGGCCGCAGCAGCCCGGCCGTGTTGAAGTTGACCACCATGACGTCCACAGGTTTGCTAGCCATGGTTGCCATCCCCGAAGAAGTACTGGCGCCTTTGCGCCATCAGCAGCGGCTCCAGCTGCGGGTCATAGGCGCCATTGCGCTGCTTGATCAGGTCGATCCACGGGTAGGCCTCGCAACGTGCCTCGACCCGTTTGATCAACGCCTCGGTGGTGCAGATGAACTCTGCCGGGTTGCCACCAAACACCGTGCCCGGCGGCACGTCCTTGGTCACCACGGAACCGGCGGCCACGATCGACTCAGGGCCGATGGTCACGCGGGGCATGACGATCGCACCATGGCCGATGAAGCAATTGTCCTTGATGTCGATGAAACCGACCGAGTCCAGATGCTTGCCGAAGCGATGTTCGATCAGCAATACCACCCCGTCGTGACCGATCAGCGTGCAGTCGGACAGGCCCACACTGTTGCCGATGCGAACCAGCGAGGGGTCGAGGAACTTGCAGCCTGTATTGACATAGAAGTTGCTGCCTACCGAGTGAAAGTTGCCCCAGCGCGTCAGATAGGCCCCCCACTCAAGCCCGGAAGGCTTGCAGAACTTCCTGTAAAACGAGCTTCCTCGCCCCGTTGCGTGGACATAGTGCGTCACTGCCTTGCGTATCCATCCTTTCATGCTGCCCGCCTCGCAATCAAAGCAATCTGGACTGTTCCTGAGGCGCATCCGGTCTCGTTCTTGTGGGTGCTGACCGCAGCGCACTCAACCCATGTACAACCTGCATCACGCCACGGCGTCCCTGGCCGAACTCATCCTGGCATCGAGGTGGTCGGCCAGGCGTACCGCAAACTGCAGCAGCGGCATGGTCGGGTTGGAAGCGCCACCCGTGGCAAAGATGCTGCTGCCGGCGACGTAAAGGTTCTCGGTGCCGAACACCTTGCAGTTGCTGTCGACAACACCGAATTGCGCCGACGATGCCATGCGCGTGGTCCCCATGTGGTGGGCATGCGGCGACAACTTCAGCGGTATCGAGGTGTCATAAACGAAGTCGTTGAGCTTGACGAAGCCCAGGTTCATGTCAGCCCACTGCTTGGCCAGTTCGCTGCCAATGCACTTGATGGTGTGGCGGTCATCTGCGGTCAGTGCCCAATTGACATTGACCTTGGCCACGCCCAGTGCGTCCTTCTCATCCAGCAGCGAAACGCGGCTGTGCAGGTTGGGGAACTGCTCGATCATGGTGCTGATCACGCCGTCACCGGGGCAACTGAACCTGGCCACGAAGGCGATCTTGCTGGCAACCCCCATGTCACAGGCCAGGCTCTCCAGAAAATGCTTGACCTCGGCAGTACGACCATAGGTTTGCACATCGGCCAGCAAGGCGGCCCGGACATTGCCTTTACCTGCCTTGTATTCGTCAACGAAGGCATCGGTGGTGTAGTACTCGCGCGGCTCAGGGGCCAGCCCCGACTTGAGGATGAAGGTGCCAAGGTCAATGTTCAGATGCTCCATGAAGCAGCCGCCGACCAGCCCATCCTTGCTCACGACTCCGGCCGCCACCAACGACTCACTGTTGAGCAGTTGCCGGGCATTCTCGATGGCACCGGTGGCCAGCACGAAGTTTCTCGCAACAAGGCGCTGGCGATTGCACTCGTAATCGGACAGTACGACTGCAGCCAGGTGGCCGGAGGCCTGGTCAAACTCCAGGTTCACGCAATTGCAGTTGATGAATACATCCAGGCCTTGGGTCTGCTCAAGGGCCGTGGCGTATTTTTGCGCAAAGCGCGTTGGCGGGCTGAGCAGAAAGCGGTCTGGCTCGAAGTCACCGCCGTCCAGGCCAGTATTCAACGCCTGAAAATCCGACCCGGGCGGCAGGTCGACGATGTCCATGGCTGCTGGCAGGTAGCCCGCGATTTCCGAATAGGGGATGGGCCAGCCAGGCAAGTCGCCAAGGGGGGGTATGGAGAAGTCCGAGGGGCTGAACGGGCGGCAACGGCCTGCCCAATGGTTGGATGTTCCGCCCAGGTAACGTAGGCGAGCCTCCTTGGCATACAGCTCCAGGCCGGTGGACGCACAGGCGTACAAGGCTTGCGAGTTCGCCGAGTACTCACGCCCGCCGCCTTCGGCAAGCAGTACGCTCCAGCCGGCGGCGGCCAGGCGCAAGCCCAGGGTGATACCCGCCGGGCCGGCGCCAATGATGCAGACATCGTAGCTGTCGCGCAGTACCTTCTGCTGCTGATAGTCCTTGATCATGCGGGTTCGTTCCGGAAGTAACGGGACGGCAATACCCAGCCGTTGATCACTACGAACCCGGACTTGTCGGCAGGTTGACTGGCAACGGCTGCCTTAGCGCCGAACACCGCACCACCAACGCCCAGCAAGACACAACTCTGGAGAAAGCCTCTACGACCCAACTGCGCAGTACAAAAAGTAAGCTTCCCCATGATCCTGTTACCTGTATCTTTGAAAATTTCACCCAGCAAGCCGCATTACAGCCAGTTGAAAAAGGCTGTCAGCAGCGCCCCGCAAAGCGCCCCGACCAGTAGCATCGGCAGCACCACCAGCTCACGTTTGAGGCTGAAGATATCCAGTTTGCAATTCACATACACGATCAGCACCAGAGTTGGCACGGCATGCAGGGCAACCCCCCAGATCGCCCAGTCCACACCGCCAATCGCCAGCAACAGCGGTAGCAGCCCCCACAGCGAGACCAGGCGGATGATGTTGTCCATCGCCTGGTACTTGGTCAGGCCCAGGGCAATCCACACCTGATGAGCCAAGGTATAGCGCAATGTGAGGAACGACAGCGAAAGAATCGCCAGCATCGGGCCGGCTTCACGGTAGCGGTCGTCGTACATCCAGCTGATCAGCAGCGGGCTGGCGGTCAGGAAGCCGCCACAGATGAACAGCACCAGCAGGTCGACCAGCAGACGGAAGCGGTGATACAGCGCCTTCAGGCGTTCCTTGTCGTCGGCCCGGGCCGCTTCGCTGAAGGCGGGTAGCGCCACGGCCCCGAAAATTTTCATCAGCGCGGTCTGCACGGCACCGAGGATCAGCACGGCAATCGAATACACCCCCAGTTGTGCCGCCGTCATGCTGGCGCCAAACCACATGCGGTCACCGTACATGGCCAGCACGCCGACCATCGACGACAGCAGAATCCAGCGGCCAAACACGATCAGTTCGTTCAGCGCGCTGCGGTCCCACTGCAGGCGGTTGCTGTGCCCCTTGAGGGCAGTGTGGCCCAGCAGGGTCCAGGCCAGGGCCGACACCAGACCGGCGATCACCAGCGCCCAGACCGAGTGCGTCAGGTAGCCCAACACCAGCATCACCACCAGGCCGACCAGCTGCGAGGCCAGGTCGACCAGCACCACACGCTTCTGTTGGAAAGTTCGTACCGCCACATCTATCTTGGTGGACTGGAAGCCCCAGATCACCGCCGACAGCCCGGTCGCCGCCAGTACCATCGGTAACACCGGTTCAGCATAGGTGGAGCCCGCCGGCCACAGCTCGGCCAGCTGGGCAAGCCAGGCCCCCAGGGCTAGCAGCAAGGTCAGGGCAAACAGCACGAAGCCGCGGATGATCTGCACGGTCCATGCGGTATTGAGAAAATGCGGATCGTCACCGCGATGGCTCTGGATGATGTTCTGGCGCAGGCCGACATCGGACAGCAAATGCAGGAGTACCGAAACGGTGGTGGCGATGACCATCACCCCGAACATTTCCGGCAGCAGCAAGCGGGCCATGACCAGGTTGCCGCCAAGGCGCATCACCTGTGACGCCACCTGTGCAACCAGGTTCCACGACCCGGCCCTGAGGGCCCGCTTGCGCAGGCTCGCGGTGGCAGACACATCAATCGACGGCATGACGTCAATCTCTGACTGATTGGCTAAAAGGTCACTATAGTTTCAATCAGCCACGATGCTAGCCGTTGCCCACCGACGCAAAGGTGTACATAGCCAATGCCTGAACATTTTCGTGCGTTGATCGTCATCCTGTTTCTGGCAAGCGTGGTCTTCCTGCTGGCGCGGCGGCCTGCCACCGACCTGATTCCGCTGAGCGACTTCAAGCGCCGGCGCAACCTGTGGTTCCTGCTGACCTTGCTGGCCTTCGTCTCGCACAGTTTCTGGCTTTACCTGGGTGCGGGCGCCGTCATCCTGTTTATCGCCGGGCGCCGCGAGCACAACCCCATGGCGCTGTTCTACATGCTGCTGTTCCTGATCCCGCCAGCTTCGGTGCAAGTGCCCGGGTTTGGCGTGGTCAATTACCTGGTCGACCTCAACCATATCCGCCTGCTGACCCTGTGCGTGCTGTTGCCGGCGGCACTGGCTCTGCGCCGGCAAGGCGACACCCTGCGTTTCGGCCGCACCTGGCCCGACAGACTGCTGGCGGCCGGCCTGCTACTGATGAGCGTGCTGTACCTGCGCGAAACCACCCTGACCGACACCCTGCGCCAGACGCTGTACCTGTATGTCGACGTGTTCCTGCCGTATTACGTGGCCAGCCGTGGCCTGCGCCAGATCAGCGACTTCAAGGACACACTGCTGGCCTTCGTGCTTGCCTCCTTCGTCCTGGCCCTGATCGGCGTGGCCGAGTACGTGCGCCACTGGCTGCTGTACAGTGCCCTGGTCGACGCCATGGGCGTGCCGTGGAGCATGTCCGGCTACCTCAGCCGTGGCGGCTCGCTGCGTGCCAGCGTCACCACCGGGCAGGCGATTGCCCTGGGCTATGTGATGAGCGTGGCCATCGGCCTGTTCCTGTTCGTCCAGGGTTATGTGCGCAGCACCCTGCAGCGGGTGCTGGGCGCCCTGCTGCTGGCCGCCGGGTTGTTCGCGCCACTGTCCCGTGGCCCGTGGATCGGCGCCGTGGTCATCGTGGTGGTGTTCATCGCCCTGGGCAAAGGTGCGGTCAGGCGCCTTGCGCTGCTGGCCGCGGCCGGCATGCTGGCCCTGCCCCTGCTGACCATCGTTCCCGGTGGCGACAAGGTTCTGGACCTGTTGCCGTTCATTGGCAGCCTCGAAAAGGAGAACATCACCTACCGCGAACGGCTGATGGACAACTCGTGGATCGTCATCCAGCGCAACCCGCTGTTCGGCTCGTTCGACTTCCGCAACACCCCGGAAATGCAATCGATGATCCAGGGTGAAGGCATCATCGACATCGTCAACACCTATATCAACCTGGCACTGCGGATCGGGCTGGTCGGGCTTGGCCTGTTCGTGGCGTTCTTCGCCACCGTACTGCACGGCATCCGCAAGGCCATGCGCAGTTTCCCCGACAAGGACGACGAGCGACGCCAGCTCGGCCGGGTATTGCTGGCGACACTGATCGGCATCCTGGTGATCATCTTCACCGTCAGCAGCATCACCTTCATCCCGGTGGTGTACTGGTCTGTCGCCGGGCTGGGCGTGGCCTACGTCCAGATGGTCCGCAGACTGCAGAACAGCCAGGCCATCGCGCTGGCCGACCCCGGCCTTCAACCCAGGTAATGCCCATGAACGTGCTCACCCTGCGCTGCCCAGGTTTTCCAACCCTGCTGCGAGTATCGGCCATTGCTGGCCTGGCCTTGCTGCCGCTCACCAGCTGGGCATCGGCGTGGCAAGTCAGCGTCGATGAACAGAATGGCCTGCCCATGGTGACCCACGGTGGTGGGCCGGTGATGAAAGCCAAGTTCGACTTCTGGGCGGCCAACTGGAGCTGGACGGGCTTCGCCACCGCGTTCAAGGTCAATGGCCCCTACCACTACACGCTGCAAGGCAAGAACAAAGAGCTGGACTTCGACCTGGCGGCGGATATCCGCAAGGCACAGGCGCAAACCCTGAGCTGGGCCTTCGACCTCGACGCCCATAGCCGCCAGGCCGGGGTGATGGGCGGCGGCATGGTGTTCCAGTTCGACCCGGCGCAAATTGCCGGGGACATGGGCGCCCCGCAACTGCTGTCCGGCAACCGTGGCTGGTCGTGGGGCAAGGCTGAACAGGGCCGGCGCATCGAAATGCGCTTCGACCCGCCACTGGCCAAGGTGTATTTCGAGCGCGGCAACCCGTACGAACTGCGTGCGTTCATCTACAGCGACCCGATCAGCGCTGGCCGGCAGCAGATCAAGGCGGTGCTCAACATCACCGGCGACATCGACCTGGGGCCCACGCCCAGCGAACGCTTCGGCCTGGTCGACCCCGTCGGTTGGCCCGACGACCAACTGGACTGGCGCACCTCGCCAGTGGACCTGTCGTTCCTCAATGCCGCGGAAAAGCCTGCCGGCAAGCGCGGCTTCGTCAAGGCCGTCGGCGAACAGCTGATGTTCGAGGACAACACCCCGGTGCGCTTCTGGGGCACCAACCTGTCCGCCTATTCGTTGTTCAAGAGCCCCGACGAAGAAATCCGCCAACAGGCCAAGCGCCTGTCGGCACTGGGTTTCAACCTGGTGCGCCTGCACCACCACGACTCGCCATGGGTCAGCCCGAACGTGTTTGGCGACGGCTCGCTGGTGCGCGATACCCAGCAACTCAGTGCCGAATCGCTGCGCAAGCTCGACCTGTGGATCAAGGCACTCAAGGACGAAGGCGTCTATATCTGGCTGGACATGCATGTGCAGCGTGCGCTTACCGCCAATGACCACATCGATGACTTCAAGGAACTGGCCAAGGGAGAGGAACGCGTTGACCTGAAGGGTTACGCCTATGTGAACAACAGTATCCAGAACGCGATGAAACGCTTTGCCGAGCAGTACCTGACCCATGTGAACGAATACACCGGCCTGGCTTACAAGGACGACCCGGCCATCGCTGCCGTGCTGCTCACCAATGAGAACGACCTCACCCAGCATTATGGTAACGCCCTGATGCCGAACAAGGACGTACCGCGTCACAGCGGGCGCTACATGGAGGCGGCCAAAGCCTTCGCCAAACGCTATGACCTGCCCACCGATCTCACCTGGCGCGCCTGGGAGCATGGCCCTTCAAAGCTGTTCCTCAACGACCTGGAACAACGCTTCAACGCCGACATGATCGCCCACCTGCGCGGCCTCGGTGTGAAAGTGCCGATCGCCACCACCAGTACCTGGGGCGGCAATGGCCTGAGCGCGCTGCCGGCACTGACCGCAGGCGATATCATCGACGCCCATAGCTACGGCGCCAATGGCCAACTGGAGAAGAACCCGTTGAGCAGCGACGGCATGATCGACTGGATCGCCGCGGCCCAGGTGGTCGGCAAGCCGCTGACTGTCACCGAGTGGAACGCCGAGCCCTTCCCGCTACCCGACCGCCACTCGCTGCCGCTGTACGTGGCCGGCACCGCCGCTCACCAGGGTTGGGACGCCATGCTGCAGTACGCCTACAGCCAGCAGGCCTTCAACCCAGGCTGGCGTACGGCGGATAACTGGCACGCGTACAACGACCCGGCGATGATCGCCACCCTGCCCGCTGCCGCCCTGCTCTATCGCCGTGCGGATGTGAAGCCTGCCACTACCCGCTACGTGTTCGCGCCGACGCCCGCCACCCTGTACAACCAGGAGGTCACCCCACGCAACTCGCCGCTGCTGCGCACGGCCATGGAAAAGGGCCAACTGCAGATCGCCCTGCCACAGACGCCGGAGTTGCCCTGGCTGAAACCCGCCGCCATCCCCGCCGGTGCGCAGGTGCTGCACGACCCGGGGCAGTCCCTGCTGCCAGCCGACGCCACGGAGGCAGTCAGTGACACGGGTGAACTCAAGCGCAACTGGCAACAGGGCATCTACACCATCGACACACCGCTGACCCAGGCCGCGACCGGCTGGCTGGGAGGTCGCTCGATCAGCCTCGGCGCCATCCAGGTGCAAGCACAAACGCCGTACGCCAGCGTCGTCGTGCAAAGCCTGGACGGCAACCCCCTGGGCCAGTCGCGCGAGCTGCTGGTGTCGCTGGGCACCCGTGCCGTGCCCAAGGCCGATGACAAGACACCGTTCAACGTCGAGCCGCTTGCCGGCACCCTGAGCATCAAGGCGCCTGCTGGCCTGAAGCTGTTCGCCCGGGATGCACAGGCACAGTTGAAACCGTTGCCGATGGCTTACCAGGATGGGCGCTACAGCATCACGTTCGACGGCAAGTACATGTCCAACTGGCTGTTCTTGAAATAGGGTATATGGCCATCTACCCTCACAACAGACCTGTAGCTGAAAAGCGCGGCTGTACAACAGCAGAGTCCAGGAGGCATGGATGAAGTTTCTGGTTGTCGGTGGCGCAGGCTACATTGGCTCGCACATGGTCAAGCACCTGCTCGGTGCAGGCCATGAGGTAGTGGTGGCGGACCTGGTCTCGCCCGGCCCCGGCATCCAGTGGGCGAAACTGGACATCGCCGACGAACCCGCCCTGGATGTGCTGTTTGGCGTTTGCCGTTTCGATGCCGTGTTCCACTTTGCCTCGTTCATCCAGGTGGGCGAGTCGGTCAGCGTGCCCGGCAAGTACTACCAGAACAATGTCGCGGCCACCCTTGCCCTCCTGCAGGCCATGGTGAATGCCGGTATCAGGTACCTGGTGTTTTCTTCCAGTGCTGCGGTTTACGGCAACCCGCAGTATGTGCCGATCGACGAAGCGCATGCCAAGGGGCCGATCAACCCGTATGGGCTGAGCAAATGGATGGTCGAACAGATTCTCGAGGACTTCGACCGGGCCTACGGCTTGAAGTCGGTATGCCTGCGTTACTTCAATGCCGCGGGTGCTGACCCGGAAGGCCAGTTGGGCGAGTGCCATGACCCGGAAACCCACCTGATCCCGCTGATCCTGCAGGCTGCTTCGGGCCGGCGTGAGGCGGTGACGGTTTTTGGTCGGGATTACGATACGCCGGATGGCACCTGTATCCGTGACTACGTGCATGTGGCCGATCTGGCGACGGCGCATGCGTTGGCGGTGGAATATCTACTGGCGGGTGGCGAGCGCACTGCGTTCAACCTGGGCAATGGCCTGGGCTTTTCGGTGCAGCAGGTGATCGATACGGCCCGGGCGGTGACCGGTCGGCAGATCAAAGCCCTTGACGCGCCGCGCCGAGCTGGTGACCCGCCACGGCTGGTGGCAGATGCGAGCAAGGCGCTGCAGGTGCTGGGCTGGCGGCCGGAGTTTGCCTCGCTGGAGCAAATTGTGCGGCATGCGTGGCAGTGGGAGTTGCAGTATCCCTGGGCTGCGCGCCAGACCTGAGGTTCGGAAGGCGCTGCGCCTCCCTGTGGGAGCGGGTTCACCCGCGACCACCGGCGCAGCCGGTGCCATCCACCGCGTCGCCTGCTTCGCGGGCATGCCCGCTCCCACAGGATCCCCGCCAGCCGAAGGAGTGCGCCATACCTGTGGGAGCGGGTTCACCCGCGAACACCGGCGCAGCCGGTGCCATCCACCGCGTCGCCTGCTTCGCGGGTGAACCCGCTCCCAAAGGATCCCCGCCAGCCGAAGGAATGCGCCATACCTGTGGGAGCGGGCGCGCCCGCGAACACCGGCGCAGCCGGTGCCATCCACCGCGTCGCCTGCTTCGCGGGCATGCCCGCTCCTACAGGATCCCCGCCAGCTGAAGGAATGCGCCATACCTGTGGGAGCGGGCGCGCCCGCGAACACCGGCGCAGCCGGTGCCATCCACCGCGTCGCCTGCTTCGCGGGCATGCCCGCTCCCACAGGATCCCCGCCAGCCGAAGGAATGCGCCATACCTGTGGGAGCGGGCGCGCCCGCGAACACCGGCGCAGCCGGTGCCATCCACCGCGTCGCCTGCTTCGCGGGCATGCCCGCTCCCACAGGATCCCCACCAGCCGAAGGAGTGCGCCATACCTGTGGGAGCGGGCGCGCCCGCGAACACCGGCGCAGCCGGTGCCATCCACCGCGTTGCCTGCTTCGCGGGCATGCCCGCTCCCACAGGATCCCCGCCAGCCGAAGGAATGCGCCATACCTGTGGGAGCGGGTTCACCCGCGAACACCGGCGCAGCCGGTGCCATCCACCGCGTCTCCTGCTTCGCGGGTGAACCCGCTCCCACAGAGACCCCGCCAGCCGAAGGAGTGCGCCATACCTGTAGGAGCGGGTTCACCCGCGAACACCGGCGCAGCCGGTGCCATCCACCGCGTCGCCTGCTTCG
>NZ_JAFGYJ010000098.1:0-764 GCF_017490805.1 Pseudomonas sp. 43(2021) | reverse complement strand
TTTTCAACCCATGCGGTCAACGAACCGTATAACGGGGCCGTCATGATAACGCCTGGGTTGACCGCCGCCAGTTCGGTTTCATTCAGCGCCACACGCAGACGCAGACACGCCGGGCCACCGCCGTTCTGCATGCTTTGCTTGAGATCGAAGACCTTCACTTCGCGGATCAGCCCGCCGGAACTGGTCAGGCTTTGCAGATAAGCCCAGACGCGTTCGTTGGCCTGGCAGTCCTGCGGCACGATCAGCAGCATCGAGCCATCGGCACGCGAGAGCAACTGGCTGTTGAACAGGTAGGAACGCACCGCGTCATCCACAGTGACCGCCGAACGCGGCACGCAAACAGACTGGAAGTTACCGCCGACCTTGGCCAGTTTGCCTTGCAGCTCGGCAAGCATCTTGTCGGTCTCGAGGAACGCGTCCTCGTGATAGAACAGCACTTCACCATTGCCCACGGCGATCACGTCGTTGTGGCACACGCGCTGATCGATGACGTTGGGATTCTGCTGCGCGTAGACCACGCCGTCGTCACGCAGACCGTGCAGACGCGCGACGGAGTGCGAGGCTTCGAGTGTCTGGCGTGCAGGGTATTTCTGCGGCGACGGGAAACGGTTGTCGAACGCACTGCGGCCGAACACGAAAAACTCGACGCCCGCCTCGCCGTACTCACGGCAGAAACGCGTGTGGTTGGCCGCGCCTTCGTCGCCGAACTGCGCCACTGCCGGCAAAGCGGCGTGATGGGCGAAGTGCTGTTGATTGGCGAACAT
>NZ_JAFGYJ010000097.1:0-794 GCF_017490805.1 Pseudomonas sp. 43(2021) | reverse complement strand
CTGTTGGTCCTGTTTGTAGAAACCGATGACGTGGTTGGAGCTGGCGAAGATCACCCGCTTCACACCGTGCTTGCGCGCCGCTTCGTAAATGTGGAACACGCCGCAGATGTTGGCACCGAGGATTTCTTCGAACGGGCGCTCGACCGAGACGCCGCCGAAATGCAGGATCGCATCGACCCCTTCGACCAGTTGATGCACGGCTTGCTTGTCGGCGAGGTCGCAGAGCACGACTTCTTCGTGGTCATCGACGGCCGGGGCGAGGGCGGCGATGTCGGACAGGCGCAGCACATTGGCGTAAGGGCGCAGGCGTTCGCGCAACACTTTGCCCAGACCGCCGGCGGCACCGGTCAGCAGCAGGCGGTTGAAAGGAGTGCGGGGGGTAGAGGTAGACGTCATGGCAATCCCTGAACACATTGTTATTAGGTTTGTTGTAGGTTGTCGTATGACTGCGCTGAAGTATCGGTAGGGTTTCCGGATCTTGTCAACGCGACTTTTGGTGTAGATGACGGAAGGGGCGATTCATTTTCTCAAGACCCGATACCTGCCTTGCAATGCAATCCCCTTGTGGGAGCGAGCCTGCTCGCGAATGCGGTGTGCCAGTCAGAACAAATCGACTGGTCCGGCGCTTTCGCGAGCAGGCTCGCTCCCACAGGGTAAACCGCCAACCGTTACAACAACGAAATCGGATAGCTGATAAAAATCCGGTTCTCGTCAAATTCGTTGGTGCTGAAGTCCCGGCGAATGGTCGCGTTGCGCCATTTCACGTTGAGGTTCTTCAGCGGGCCGCTCTGCAC
>NZ_JAFGYJ010000096.1:0-832 GCF_017490805.1 Pseudomonas sp. 43(2021) | reverse complement strand
GTGAACTGCGAGAACAGCAGGATTCGCCGGCCTTCTTCGAACAGTTCCTCAAGCATTTCCATCAGGCTGTCGAGCTTGCCCGAAGTGCTGCCGCGTGCGGGCAGGGTGGCGTCGTTGACCAGGCGCAGATCGCAGCAGACCTGGCGCAGCTTGAGCAATGCTTCGAGAATGATGATCTGACTGCGTGCCACGCCACTGCGGGCGATTTCGTCGCGGACCTTTTTGTCCATCGCCACACGCACCGTCTCATAGACGTCGCGCTGACCATCGCTGAGTTCGACCCAGTGGATGATCTCGGTTTTCGGCGGCAACTCGGTGGCGACCTGATCCTTCTTGCGCCGCAGCAAAAACGGCTTGATGCGCGCGGTCAGGTGCTGCATGCGCTGCACATTGCCTTGCTTTTCGATCGGCGTGCGGTAATCGCGGTTGAAGGATTTGCTGTCGCCGAGCCAGCCGGGCATGAGGAAATGGAACTGCGACCACAGCTCACCGAGGTGGTTTTCCAGCGGCGTACCGCTCAGACACAAGCGCTGACGGGCCTGCAAGTCACGGGCGGCCTGGGCGGCTTTGCTCAGCGGGTTCTTGATGTTCTGCGCCTCGTCGAGAATCAGCACGCTCCACGACTGCGGCTGCAAGATTTCCAGATCCCTGGGCAACGCCCTGTTGCCCAAGGACCTTGAGCGCCTGGCCAAACAGCCGCTGCACGTTCTGGTGCTGGACGAAGCGCAATACATCAAGAACCCCAACAGCAAAGCCGCCCAGGCCGCCCGCGAGCTGAATGCACGCCAGCGCCTGTGCCTCAGCGGCACGCCGCTGGAAAACCACCTCGGTG
>NZ_JAFGYJ010000095.1:0-834 GCF_017490805.1 Pseudomonas sp. 43(2021) | reverse complement strand
GACCCGCCAGCGCCGCGATGCCGAGGCCGATGGCCAAGCGCCGCAGACTCGACGCAGTGTCTTGCCACAACAGGTATTCACCGGTGCGGCTGTCGGCGTTGAAGGCCAGGCGTTTTACCGCGTCGCTCATCTGCACGGCGCTGGGCAGCAGTTTGTCGTTGGGGTTGTCCGCCAGGCGCTCGGCCGAGCCTGTGAAGTAGGCGAACAGCACCAGCGCGAACGGCAGGATCACCAGCAACAGGCGACTCGGGCGATCGGGGTGGCGATTGATCAGGCGCATGGCCAAATCCTCCGTGGCTTACAGCTTGGCATCGGCGGCCATCTGCACGTAGGTCGGATCGAAACGCAGCTTGAGGTTGGCGGTGTCGCCGCTGGTCACGCCGTTGGCGAAAGACATGCCCACCGCGCTCGGGTCCTTCGCGCCTTCGCCGAGCAGGCCGTGCTCGAAGGAGAACTCGGCGACCTTGCGCATGGTGTCCGGCAGTTGTTTGCTGGTGGCGAAATTCAGCGCTTCGCTCGGCGTGGCGAACAGTTTTGTGGTGTCCAGTTGCGCCTGGAAGCCTGCCAGATCGGTGCCAGAGGCCTTGGCCATGTGTTCCAGCGCAGCTTTGCTCGCGGCGGTTTTCGCGTTCATCAAAGCGACCACTTCGAACCACGCGCCGGTCAGCGCTTTGCCCAGGGCCGGGTTGTCTGTGAGGGTGGCGCTGTCGACCAGCATCATGTCCAGGATCTGGCCGGGAATCTGGCTGGAATTGAACACGTCGGTGACGCCGGGTTTGGCGGTGATATCCGAGAGCATCGGGTTCCAGGTGGTCACGGCGTCGACGTCGTCGG
>NZ_JAFGYJ010000094.1:0-838 GCF_017490805.1 Pseudomonas sp. 43(2021) | reverse complement strand
GAACTGCACCAGCGAACAGAAGAAACCAACGACGAACAACACCTCCAGCGGCACCTGCGGCATGATCGCCAACGGCAACGCCGCCACCGCCAGAAACCCGGCAAAGCAGCGTATCAGCAGCGCGCGGTCATAACGGTCGGACAACCAGCCCAACGGCCACTGCACCAGCAGACCGGCAAAAATGCAGCTACCCATGAACAGACCGACCTGCTCGGTCGTAAGCCCCTGTTGCGATGCATACAGCGGCGCCAGACCGTAGAACGAACCAATGATCAGACCGGCGCCGAGCACCGTGCTCAGCGATTGCGGCACACGCTTGATAAAGAAGCGCGGCTCCATCGGCGCCGGGTGCAGAGGCGCCGGGTGAATCCGTCGGGTCAACGTCACCGGCACCAGACACAGGGCAAAGCACAGCGCCACCAGCATCAGCAGTTCCAGGCCGAGGCCGGGGTGCATGACCAGAATCAGCTGGCCCAGCACCAGGCCCAGATACGAGGCGATCATGTAACCGCTGAACACCAGCCCACGCTGATTGGCGTCGGCCTGCTCGTTGAGCCAGCTCTCGATGACCATGTACTGACACATCATGCCCAGACCGACGAGCGTCCGCAGCACCAGCCACGCCGGCAGCCAGTCCACCAGTCCATGGCCGAGCACCGCCGCGCCGACGATCCCGGCACACGCCGAGTAGGCACGGATATGCCCGACCCGGGCGATCAGGCGATGGCCGATCTTGCCGCCCAGCACCAGACCGAAATAGTTGGCCGCCATCAGCGCACCGACCCACAGCCCGTCGACATTGTCGGCGGCCAGACGCAAAGCCAGATAAGTAGAAAGA
>NZ_JAFGYJ010000093.1:0-838 GCF_017490805.1 Pseudomonas sp. 43(2021) | reverse complement strand
ATCCGCGTCAGGCGGTACAGCCATTCAGGCCGCTGCGGCGAAATTCCATTTTGCAACCGGAGGATTTACGGGAACCGGCGGCAAATATGAGCCAGCGGGGATTGTTCACCGTGGTGAGTTTGTCTTCACGAAGGAGGCAACCAGCCGGATTGGCGTGGGGAATCTTTACCGGCTGATGCGCGGC
This sequence comes from Pseudomonas sp. 43(2021), assembly GCF_017490805.1. Taxonomy (NCBI): domain Bacteria; kingdom Pseudomonadati; phylum Pseudomonadota; class Gammaproteobacteria; order Pseudomonadales; family Pseudomonadaceae; genus Pseudomonas; species Pseudomonas sp. 43(2021). The sequence goes on along the minus strand of NZ_JAFGYJ010000093.1, from coordinate 654 downwards.
TATGCCACCGGCGGTTATGTCGGTACACCGGGCAGCATGGCAGACAGCCGGTCGCAGGCGTCCGGGACGTTTGAGCAGAATAACCATGTGGTGATTAACAACGACGGCACGAACGGGCAGATAGGTCCGGCTGCTCTGAAGGCGGTGTATGACATGGCCCGCAAGGGTGCCCGTGATGAAATTCAGACACAGATGCGTGATGGTGGCCTGTTCTCCGGAGGTGGACGATGAAGACCTTCCGCTGGAAAGTGAAACCCGGTATGGATGTGGCTTCGGTCCCTTCTGTAAGAAAGGTGCGCTTTGGTGATGGCTATTCTCAGCGAGCGCCTGCCGGGCTGAATGCCAACCTGAAAACGTACAGCGTGACGCTTTCTGTCCCCCGTGAGGAGGCCACGGTACTGGAGTCGTTTCTGGAAGAGCACGGGGGCTGGAAATCCTTTCTGTGGACGCCGCCTTATGAGTGGCGGCAGATAAAGGTGACCTGCGCAAAATGGTCGTCGCGGGTCAGTATGCTGCGTGTTGAGTTCAGCGCAGAGTTTGAACAGGTGGTGAACTGATGCAGGATATCCGGCAGGAAACACTGAATGAATGCACCCGTGCGGAGCAGTCGGCCAGCGTGGTGCTCTGGGAAATCGACCTGACAGAGGTCGGTGG
>NZ_JAFGYJ010000092.1:0-842 GCF_017490805.1 Pseudomonas sp. 43(2021) | reverse complement strand
CCCTGCTCTCGCCCGCCCTTGATTCGATCTCGACCGCCGTCAGTCGCGCCGCCGATTTCGATCCGGCGACCAGCACATCGGTGTTCCGCATTGGATTATCCGACGACGTCGAATTCGCCCTGCTGCCGATGCTGCTCAAGCGCCTGCGCGCCGAAGCACCAGGCATCGTCCTCGTGGTGCGGCGGGTCAACTACATCTTGATGCCGGGCCTGCTCGCCTCCGGCGAGATTTCGATCGGCGTCAGCTACACCACCGACCTGCCGGCCAACGCCAAGCGCAAGGTCCTGCGCCGCAGCGCACCGAAGCTGCTGCGCGCCGACACCGTGCCGGGGCCGCTGAGCCTCGACGACTACTGCGCCCGACCGCACGCACTGGTGTCGTTCGCTGGAGACCTCAGTGGTTTTGTCGATGAAGAACTGGAAAAACTCGGACGCAAACGGCACGTGGTGCTGGCAGTGCCACAGTTCAACGGACTCGGCACGCTGCTGGCGGGTACCGATATCGTCGCGACCGTGCCGGATTACACGGCTGAGGCACTGACGGCGGCTGGTGGGCTTCGTGCTGAAGATCCGCCACTGCCGACGCGTACGTTTGAACTGCACATGGCTTGGCGTGGCTCGCAGGACAACGATCCGGGAGAGCGGTGGTTGAGGTCGCGGATTCAGATGTTTTTCGGGGATCCGGATAGTCTTTAGGTATCGTCGGCTAGGGTGCTTTATCGGAAGTACCGTAGGACGCACCCCGTCGGAATCAGATCCCGATTCAATATCCGGACGGGCAAATTGGCATAATATGCCAATGTTCGTAACTACCGGTTTGGCCAGCACTGGAGATAATTATGG
>NZ_JAFGYJ010000091.1:0-843 GCF_017490805.1 Pseudomonas sp. 43(2021) | reverse complement strand
GTCTTTCATGAGTCCAAAAATACTCCGCAAGACGTCAGTCACAACCACGCATCAAACTGATGCAAACGTACCAACGCCACATCGGCCCATGTTTGATGTCAGCAGCATTGAAATATCGCCAAGAGCCGGCATCCCCGATCTTGCGCTGCACAGTACCAACTTCGACAGCGCCCTTGCCGATGCGAATCCGCGGTTGCCAGCGGTTGAAATCTTTCAGTTACCGGCACACAGCGCCTATCGCTCGGAACATTCCACTTCAATAAACGATTACTGGTTATCAGAGACCTTTGTGCGTGGAATGCAGCCTGCCGACAATGATGGATTTCGCTGGATCGTTGGCAGAAAGTTCGCAGACGTCGAATATCAGGGAGCTCTGCAAACCACGCATGTGGGTGAGGATGAAACCGGCGCGTTGCGCAGCAAGTTACTCACCGAGCGCGTTCCCTCCGGACCGCGCCTGTACAAAAACGCAGACAGCCCCACCTGGCGCCTGACCGAACAACCCGCGCCAAAGCGACCGCGCCTCGCCCCCGTGACAATACCCATCAATCAAAGTCGTTACAGCCCATCCTGGCGTTCGCCGGATGCTCAGGGCTATTACGAAATGAATCCGCTATTTGGCTCACGCAAAGACAACATGCTGTCCGCCTTCCGGGATTCATATGGCAATTACATAGCGGTTGATCCGCCAGCGGGTGGATTCGCAGCGTCGCCGCTCCACCTCAAACAGTGGACCGATCATGAGATATGGCAGCTATATGGGCTACAGGGCGAGGACATTGCGCGCTTTCGTGTCCAAGCCCAGGCCACCGGCACGCCGCCACAGTGGGCACACCCCACAAC
>NZ_JAFGYJ010000090.1:0-847 GCF_017490805.1 Pseudomonas sp. 43(2021) | reverse complement strand
CCCTTGGTGTGTACGGCATCAGCCACACCCCGGAAGTGCTGCACGCGCTGAACCCGATGTGGGCGGTGAATTTTTTCGTCGTGCACCCGGGCATGGGCGTAGCGATCCTCGGCGCGGTTGTGCTGGCGCTGACCGGCGCCGAAGCGCTGTACGCCGACATGGGCCACTTCGGCCGCAAGCCGATCGCCCGCGCCTGGTTTCTGCTGGTGCTGCCGGCGCTGGTACTCAACTACTTCGGCCAGGGCGCATTGCTGCTGGAAAACCCTGACGCCGCGCGTAACCCGTTCTACCTGCTGGCGCCGAGCTGGGCGCTGATTCCGCTGGTCGGCCTTTCGACCCTGGCCACGGTGATCGCTTCGCAAGCGGTGATTTCCGGTGCGTTCTCCCTGACCCGTCAGGCGATCCAGCTCGGTTACATCCCGCGCATGTACATCCAGCACACCTCCAGCGACGAGCAGGGCCAGATCTACATCGGTGCGGTGAACTGGGCGCTGATGGTCGGCGTGGTCCTGTTGGTGCTGGGCTTCGAATCCTCCGGTGCACTGGCCTCGGCCTACGGCGTGGCAGTGACTGGCACCATGCTGATGACCACCATTCTGGTGTCCGCCGTGATGTTGCTGCTGTGGAAATGGCCACCGATCCTTGCGGTGCCGGTGTTGATCGGCTTCCTGTTGGTGGATGGTCTGTATTTCGCCGCCAACGTACCGAAGATCGTTCAGGGCGGCGCTTTCCCGGTGATCGCCGGTATCGCCCTGTTCGTGCTGATGACCACCTGGAAGCGGGGCAAACAGCTGCTGGTCGAACGCCTCGACGAAGGCGCGCTGCCGCTGCCGAGCTTCATCAGCAG
>NZ_JAFGYJ010000089.1:0-850 GCF_017490805.1 Pseudomonas sp. 43(2021) | reverse complement strand
AACGGGTATTGGCGGTATATGGAGTTAAAAGATGACCATCTACATTACTGAGCTAATAACAGGCCTGCTGGTAATCGCAGGCCTTTTTATTTGGGGGAGAGGGAAGTCATGAAAAAACTAACCTTTGAAATTCGATCTCCAGCACATCAGCAAAACGCTATTCACGCAGTACAGCAAATCCTTCCAGACCCAACCAAACCAATCGTAGTAACCATTCAGGAACGCAACCGCAGCTTAGACCAAAACAGGAAGCTATGGGCCTGCTTAGGTGACGTCTCTCGTCAGGTTGAATGGCATGGTCGCTGGCTGGATGCAGAAAGCTGGAAGTGTGTGTTTACCGCAGCATTAAAGCAGCAGGATGTTGTTCCTAACCTTGCCGGGAATGGCTTTGTGGTAATAGGCCAGTCAACCAGCAGGATGCGTGTAGGCGAATTTGCGGAGCTATTAGAGCTTATACAGGCATTCGGTACAGAGCGTGGCGTTAAGTGGTCAGACGAAGCGAGACTGGCTCTGGAGTGGAAAGCGAGATGGGGAGACAGGGCTGCATGATAAATGTCGTTAGTTTCTCCGGTGGCAGGACGTCAGCATATTTGCTCTGGCTAATGGAGCAAAAGCGACGGGCAGGTAAAGACGTGCATTACGTTTTCATGGATACAGGTTGTGAACATCCAATGACATATCGGTTTGTCAGGGAAGTTGTGAAGTTCTGGGATATACCGCTCACCGTATTGCAGGTTGATATCAACCCGGAGCTTGGACAGCCAAATGGTTATACGGTATGGGAACCAAAGGATATTCAGACGCGAATGCCTGTTCTGAAGCCATTTATCGATATGGTAAAGAAATATGG
>NZ_JAFGYJ010000008.1:174342-223087 GCF_017490805.1 Pseudomonas sp. 43(2021) | reverse complement strand
GTGCTGAGCAACGGGGGCGACAGCAGGGCCCAGGCCAGGTCGCGCACGTGGGGGCGGCGTAGCTGCCGGGGCAGGTGGTGGAGCAGGGCGAATGGCATCATCCTGCGAGCATAGCCGGTTTGCCGCTACCCGGTGGTTTCGCCCATAATCGCGGCATAGTCACCCGCCGCAGAGCCTCGCAGGAGCCCCATGGAGCAATTTCGCAATATTGGTATCATCGGCCGCCTTGGCAGCTCGCAGGTGCTCGACACCATTCGCCGACTGAAAAAATTCCTCCTCGAGCGCCACCTGCACGTGATCCTCGAGGACACCATCGCCGAAGTATTGCCCGGCCATGGCCTGCAAACCTCCACCCGCAAGCTGCTGGGCGAGGTCTGTGACCTGGTCATCGTGGTCGGCGGCGACGGCAGCCTGCTGGGTGCCGCCCGTGCCCTGGCCCGGCACAACATTCCGGTGCTGGGCATCAACCGTGGCAACCTGGGCTTCCTTACCGACATCCGCCCCGACGAGCTGGAAGAGAAGGTCGCCGAAGTGCTCGACGGCCATTACCTGGTGGAAAACCGCTTCCTGCTGCAGGCCGAGGTACGCCGCCATAACGAAGCCATTGGCCAGGGTGATGCGCTGAACGACGTGGTACTGCACCCGGGCAAGTCCACGCGCATGATCGAGTTCGAGATCTACATCGATGGCCAGTTCGTCTGCAGCCAGAAGGCCGACGGCCTGATCGTCGCCACCCCCACCGGCTCCACCGCCTACGCGCTGTCGGCCGGCGGCCCGATCATGCACCCCAAGCTCGACGCCATCGTCATCGTGCCGATGTACCCACACACCCTGTCGGGCCGGCCAATCGTGGTCGACGGCAACAGCGAGCTGAAGATCGTGGTGTCCAAGGACCTGCAGATCTACCCGCAAGTATCCTGTGACGGCCAGAACCACTTCACCTGCGCCCCCGGCGACACCATCACGGTGAGCAAGAAGCCGCAGAAGCTACGTCTGATCCACCCGCTCGACCACAATTACTACGAGGTCTGCCGCACCAAGCTCGGTTGGGGCAGCCGTTTGGGAAGCAGGGACGACTGATGCTCGATCCGGCGCGAAGTTTCGACATCATCGGTGACGTGCACGGTTGTGCGCTGACCCTTGAACGCCTGCTCGACGCCCTCGGTTACAAGCGTGTGGCCGGCGTGTGGCGCCACCCGCGGCGCCAGGCGCTGTTCCTTGGCGACATCGTCGACCGCGGGCCACGCATCCGCGAGGCGCTGCACATCGTCCACGACATGGTCGAGGCCGGCCAGGCGTTCTGCATCATGGGCAACCACGAATACAACGCCCTGGGTTGGGTCACCCCGGCACTGCCCGGCAGCGGCAAGGCCTTTGTGCGCGAACATACGCCGCGCCACGCCCGGCTGATCGACGAAACCCTGACCCAGTTCGCCAACCACCCCGCTGACTGGCACGACTTCGTCAACTGGTTCTACGAATTGCCACTGTTCGTCGACGCCGGGCGCTTCCGCCTGGTGCATGCCTGCTGGGACCCGCGGCTGATCGAGCCGCTGCGCCAGCAGTACCCCGACGGGTGCATCGACGAGCACTTCATCCAGGCCTCGGCGGTGAGCAGCAGCTTTGCAGCCACCGTGTGCAACCGCCTGCTGCGCGGCACCGACATGCGCCTGCCGGACGGCCTGACCCTGACTGGCGGCGACGGCCTGACCCGCGCCTTCTTCCGCACCAAGTTCTGGGAAGAAGACCCGCAAACCTATGGCGACATCGTGTTCCAGCCCGACGCCCTGCCCGCGGAAGTCGCCAGCACCCCACTCAGCCACAGCCAGAAGAACGCCTTGCTGCGCTATGCCGAAGATGAGCCCATGCTGTTCGTCGGCCACTACTGGCGCAGCGGCCGTCCGGCGCCGATCCGCGCCAACCTGGCCTGCCTGGACTACAGCGCCGTGCTCTACGGCAAGCTGGCCGCCTACCGCCTGGATGATGAAACCCGCATCGACCCGCACAAGTTCGTCTGGGTCGACGTTGACCGCCCACAGGCCAACCAATGAACGTTATCGAAGTGATGCGCCTGCCGCTGTCGGTCGACCTCAGCGGCTTCGTCCAACTGTTGCAGCGCCTGCAGGTGCCGCACCGGGTCAGCGAGGAGGGCGAGGTGCAGGTGCTCTGGGCCCCCGACACCCTGGCTGCAGACGTCCGCGAGCTCTACCAGCGCTACCCCGACGGCAATGCCGACCTGCCAGCCACCGCCGATCCTGTGGGCGCGGGCGTGCCCGCGAAAGGGCCCTCCCTGGCGGAACAGGCCCGCGCTTGCAAAGTCACCACCATAATCCTGCTGTTGTGTTTCATCGTCGCCGGCCTTACGGGCCTGGGCGAAAACTTCACTACCATCAGCTGGTTCACCTTCCTCGACTTCCGCGTCCAGGGCGACTACCTGTACTTCAGCCCGCTGGCGCAAAGCCTGGACGAAGGCCAGTGGTGGCGCCTGGTATCGCCCATGCTGCTGCACTTCGGCGTGCTGCACCTGGCCATGAACAGCCTGTGGTACTGGGAACTGGGCAAACGCATCGAACTGCGCCAGGGCCCGTGGGCGCTGCTTGGCCTGACCCTGCTGTTCAGCCTGGTGTCCAACCTGGCCCAGCACTACAGCAGCGGTCCGAGCCTGTTCGGTGGCCTGTCCGGCGTGCTGTACGGCCTGCTCGGGCATATCTGGCTGTACCAGTGGCGGGCGCCCAACCGTTACTTCGACCTGCCCAAGGGCGTGCTGGTGATGATGCTGATCTGGCTGGTGGTGTGCCTTAGCGGCGTGATCGACACCCTGGGCCTTGGCCAGATCGCCAACGCCGCCCATGTCGGCGGGCTGCTCATCGGATGCCTGACCGGGCTCTTGGGTGGGGCGCTGGCCCGGCGTAAACTGTCGGCTTGAATCAGGAGACACTATGTCCACTTTCGCGCAAATGATCGAAAACATCACCCCGGAAATTTACGAGAGCCTGAAACTGGCCGTGGAAATCGGCAAATGGTCGGATGGCCGCAAGCTCACCGCCGAGCAGAAAGAGCTGTCGCTGCAGGCGGTAATCGCCTGGGAAATGAAAAACCTGCCCGAAGACCAGCGCACCGGCTACATGGGCCCACAGGAATGCGCGTCGAAGTCTGCACCGATTGCCAACATTCTGTTCAAGTCGGACTCGGTACATTGATCGAACTCGCGCGTGGCTCGTTGAGCAAGATGGCGGTAAGCCTGCAGGCGCCAGTGGTGCAGTACAGCTTCCGCCTGGATGACACACAGGTGCCGGTCAACCCGCTGATCGGCCAACGCCTGCGCCTGGAATACCTCGGCGCCATTCACTGCAGCCATTGCGGCAAGCGCACCAAGACCAGCTTCAGCCAGGGTTACTGCTACCCGTGCATGACCCGGCTGGCCCAGTGCGACGTGTGCATCATGGCCCCGGAAAAGTGCCACTACGACGCCGGCACCTGCCGCGAACCGTCGTGGGGCGAACAGTTCTGCATGACCGATCACGTGGTCTACCTGGCCAACTCGTCGGGGATCAAGGTCGGTATCACCCGCGCCACCCAGTTGCCCACCCGCTGGCTTGACCAGGGCGCCAGCCAGGCCCTGCCGATCGTGCGCGTGGCCACCCGCCAGCAGTCCGGCCTGGTCGAAGACTTGCTGCGCAGCCAGGTGCCGGACCGCACCAACTGGCGCACCCTGCTCAAAGGCGACGCCGAGGAACTCGATCTGGTTGCAATTCGTGAACAGGTCTTCGACGCCTGCGCCGATGGCCTGCGCGAACTGCAGGGCCGCTTTGGCCTGCAGGCGATCCAGCCACTGCGCGACGCGGAAGTGGTACAGATGAAATACCCGGTCGAGGCCTACCCGAAAAAGATCGTCAGCTTCAACCTCGACAAGGACCCGGTAGTGGAAGGCACGCTGCTGGGCATCAAGGGCCAGTACCTGATCTTCGACACCGGTGTGATCAATATTCGCAAGTACACGGCCTACCAGCTGGCCGTGCTCCAGTAAAAGGACCTCTACATGCGTACCGAACAACCGCAAGTGATCTACCTCAAGGATTACCAGGCGCCCGAGTACCTGATCGACGAGACGCACCTGACCTTCGAGCTGTTCGAGGACCACACCCTGGTTCACGCACAACTGGTCATGCGCCGCAACCCGGCACGCGGTGCCGGCCTGCCGCCACTGGAACTCGATGGCCAGCAGCTGGAACTGCTGCGTGCCTCGCTGGATGACCAGGAACTGCAGCCGGGTGAGTACCAGCTCGACGCCGACAGCCTGACCGTGCAGCCCAAGGCCGAGCGCTTCACCCTCGACACCAGCGTGAAGATCCACCCCGAGAGCAACACCGCACTGGAAGGCCTGTACAAGTCGGGCAAGATGTTCTGCACCCAGTGCGAGGCCGAAGGCTTCCGCAAGATCACCTACTACCTCGATCGCCCGGACGTGATGAGCACCTTCACCACCACGGTCATCGCCGAGCAGCATCGCTACCCGGTATTGCTGTCGAACGGCAACCCGATCGGCAGCGGGCCGGCCGAAGACGGCCGCCACTGGGCGACCTGGGAAGACCCGTTCATGAAGCCGGCCTACCTGTTCGCCCTGGTGGCCGGTGACCTGTGGTGCGTCGAAGACAGCTTCACCCGCCAGTCCGGCCGTGATGTAACCCTGCGCATCTACGTCGAGCCCGAGAACATCGACAAGTGCGACCACGCCATGGTCAGCCTGAAGAAGTCCATGCGCTGGGACGAAGAAGTCTATGGCCGCGAGTACGACCTGGACATCTTCATGATCGTCGCGGTCAACGACTTCAACATGGGCGCCATGGAAAACAAGGGCCTGAACATCTTCAACTCCAGCTGTGTGCTGGCCCGTGCCGAAACGGCTACCGATGCCGCCCACCAGCGCGTCGAAGGCGTGGTCGCCCACGAGTACTTCCACAACTGGTCGGGCAACCGTGTCACCTGCCGTGACTGGTTCCAGCTGTCGCTGAAAGAAGGCTTCACGGTGTTCCGCGACGCCGAGTTCAGCGCCGACATGAACTCGCGTACGGTCAAGCGCATCGAAGACGTGGCCTACCTGCGTACTCACCAGTTCGCCGAAGACGCTGGCCCCATGGCCCACCCGGTACGCCCGGACAGCTTCATCGAGATCTCCAACTTCTACACCCTGACCGTGTACGAGAAGGGCGCCGAAGTGGTGCGCATGGTTCGTACCCTGCTGGGTGCCGATGGCTTCCGCAAGGGCAGTGACCTGTACTTCGAACGCCACGATGGCCAGGCGGTGACTACCGACGATTTCATCAAGGCCATGGAAGACGCCAACGGCGTCGACTTCACCCAGTTCAAGCGCTGGTACAACCAGGCCGGCACCCCGCGCCTGGAAGTCAGCGAGGCCTATGACGCGGCTGCGAAAACCTACAGCCTGACCTTCCGCCAGAGCTGCCCGCAGACCCCGGACAAGGCTGAAAAACTGCCGTTCGTGATCCCGGTGGAGCTGGGCCTGCTGGACGCCGCAGGCAACGACCTGCCGCTGCAACTGGCCGGTGAAGCGACGGCGCAGGGCACCAGCCGCGTGCTGTCGGTGACCGAAGCCGAGCAGACTTTCACCTTCCAGGGCATCCAGGCCAAGCCGCTGCCGTCGCTGCTGCGTGGCTTCAGCGCACCGGTCAAGCTGAGCTTCCCCTATGACCGCGACCAGCTGATGTTCCTGATGCAGCACGACAGCGACGGCTTCAACCGCTGGGAGGCGGGGCAGCAGCTGTCGGTGCAGGTGCTGCAGGAGCTGATTGGCCAGCATCAGCGTGGCGAAGCGCTCAAGCTCGACCAGCGCCTGATCACTGCCCTGGGCACTGTGCTCGGTAACGAGTCGCTGGACCCGGCCATGGTTGCCGAAATGCTCTCGCTGCCGGGTGAGGCCTACCTCACCGAGATCAGCCAGGTGGCCGACGTGGATGCCATCCACGCCGCCCGCGAGTTCGCTCGTCAGCAGATCGCCGAGCAGTTGTTCGCCGCCCTGTGGGCGCGCTACCAGGCCAACCGCGAAGTGTCGCGCAGCACCGCCTACGTGGCCTCGGCCGAGCACTTCGCCCGCCGCAGCCTGCAGAACATCGCGCTGTCGTACCTGATGCAGAGCGGCAAGCCGCAGGTACTGCAGGCGACCCTGGAGCAGTTCGAGCACTGCGACAACATGACCGAGCGCCTCACTGCGCTGGCCGTGCTGGTCAACTCGCCGTTCGAGGCCGAGCGGGCCAAGGCGCTGGAGGCCTTTGCCGAGCACTTCAAGGACAACCCGCTGGTCATGGACCAGTGGTTCAGCGTGCAGGCGGCCAGCACGCTGCCGGGCGGGCTGGCGCGGGTCAAGGCGCTGATGCAGCACCCGGCGTTCACCCTGAAGAACCCGAACAAGGTCCGTGCGCTGATCGGCGCCTTTGCCGGGCAGAACCTGGTCAACTTCCATGCGGCGGATGGCTCGGGCTACCGCTTCCTGGCGGACCTGGTGATCGAGCTGAATGCGCTGAACCCGCAGATCGCCTCGCGGCAACTGGCACCGCTGACCCGCTGGCGCAAGTATGACGATGCGCGTCAGGCCCTGATGAAGGGCGAGCTGGAGCGGATTCTGGCTTCTGGTGAGCTGTCCAGTGATGTGTATGAGGTTGTGAGCAAGAGCCTGGCTTAAGCCTTCCGTAGCCTGAGCCGACCTCTTCGCGGGTAAACCCGCTCCCACAGGTACTGCACCGCTTTCATGGGCTGTGCAGGACCTGTGGGAGCGGGTTTACCCGCGAAGCTTTTACAGCCGATAACAAAACATAACACCCCGCCCGTTGTATTCCCGCAAACATCCCCGCTACGATCCCCTCAGGCTATTGCAGGCCTCTAGATCAGGCTTTTCGCAGTATCTGCAATGCATTGACCCACCAAATAAGAACACAACAGGGGGACAGTCATGAGGGAACGGAACAGGCGCTTCGCCTGGCCACTGGCAGCCGGCGCGGTGCTGGCGCTGGGGCTTGGCGTGTGGGCTGACAGCGTGCAAGCCGCTGCCGCCGACGAATACTCCACCGAATCGACCAAGGCCAGCCAAAGCCTGCTGATCGATACCGCTCATGCCGGCAAGCGCCTGGTGGTGGTAGGCGATCGCGGTCATATCCTGTTCTCCGATGATCAAGGCAGCACCTGGACCCAGGCCCGGGTGCCTACCCGGCAACTGCTCACCGCGGTGTTCTTCCTCGACGACAAGCGCGGCTGGGCCGTCGGCCATGACGCGCAGATCCTCACCAGCAGTGACGGCGGTGCCACCTGGAGCAAGCAGTTCGAAGACCTTGCCCGTGAAGCGCCCTTGCTCGATATCACCTTCCTCGACGCCCGGCACGGCTTTGCCGTGGGTGCCTACGGCGCCTTGCTGGAAACCACCGACGGTGGCCAGCACTGGCAGGATGTGGCCGAGCGCCTGGACAACCCTGACCAGCTACACCTGAACGGTATCGCCCAGGTGCGCGATGCCGGCCTGTTCATTGTCGGCGAGCAGGGCGGCATGTTCCGCTCCGCCGACAACGGCCAGACCTGGGCCAAGGTCGAGGGCCCCTACGAGGGCTCGCTGTTCGGCGTGATCGGCACTGCCCAGCCACGCACGCTGCTGGCCTACGGCCTGCGCGGCAACCTGTTCCGTTCCACCGACTTTGGTGACAGCTGGCAGCCGATCGAACTCAAGGCTGCACGCGGCACCCTCGAATTCGGCCTGGCAGGCGCTACGCTTGTCGAGGATGGCAGCCTGGTGCTGGTCGGCAATGGCGGCAGCGTGCTGCGCAGTACCGATGATGGCCAGACTTTCAGTGTCTACAACCGCGCCGACCGTATTGCCCTGGCCGGTGTCAGCGGCCTGGCCAATGGCGGCCTGCTGCTGGTAGGGCAGGGTGGCGTGCACCTGGCTGACCCGCAGGGTGCTGACCAGGAGGTGCGTCCATGACCAGCAGGGAGAGCATCACCATGCACCCGCATCACCAGGACAAGGCCACGCTGCTCGAACGCCTGATCTTCAACAACCGCCCCGTGGTCATCGCCCTGTGCGTACTGGTCAGCATCTTCCTGTTCTGGCAGGCCACGCAGATCCGCCCGTCCACCAGCTTCGAGAAGATGATCCCGCTGCAGCACCCGTTCATCGAGCAGATGATGGAGCACCGCAACGACCTGGCCAACCTCGGCAACACCGTGCGCATCTCGGTGGAGGCGGTCAACGGCGACATCTTCGACAAGGACTACATGGAGACCCTGCGGCAGGTCCATGACGAAGTGTTCTACATCCCCGGCGTCGACCGTGCCGGGCTGAAGTCGCTGTGGAGCCCCAGCGTGCGCTGGAGCGAGGTCACCGAAGAAGGCTTCTCTGGTGGCGAGGTGATCCCCAACACCTACAACGGCTCGCAGGACAGCCTCGACACCCTGCGCGACAACGTGCTCAAGTCAGGCCAGGTGGGGCGCCTGGTGGGCAACAACTTCAAGTCCAGCATCGTCGATGTGCCTCTGTTGGAGAGCTACCCCGACCCGCAGGACCCGGGCAAGCAGGTGAAGCTGGACTACCAGCAGTTCTCGCACCAGCTGGAAGAAAAGATCCGCGACAAGTTCCAGGCGCAGAACCCCAACGTGAAGGTTCACATCGTCGGCTTCGCCAAGAAGGTCGGTGACCTGATCGACGGGCTGGTGATGGTGGCGATGTTCTTCGGCGTCGCCCTGGCCATCACCTGGGTGCTGTTGTACTGGTTCACCTGGTGCATCCGCAGCACCATCGCCGTGCTCATCACCACCCTGGTGGCAGTGGTCTGGCAGCTGGGCCTGATGCATGCCGTGGGCTTTGGCCTGGATCCGTACTCGATGCTGGTGCCGTTCCTGATCTTCGCCATCGGCATTTCCCACGGGGTGCAGAAGATCAACGGTATCGCCCTGCAGTCGAGTGATGCCGACAACGCCCTGACCGCCGCGCGGCGCACGTTCCGCCAGCTGTTCCTGCCGGGGATGATCGCCATCCTCGCCGACGCCGTGGGCTTCATCACCCTGCTGATCATCGACATCGGGGTGATCCGTGAACTGGCCATCGGCGCTTCCATCGGTGTGGCGGTGATCGTGTTCACCAACCTTATCCTGCTGCCGGTAGCCATCTCCTACGTCGGCATCAGCAAGAAGGCCGTCGAGCGCAGCAAGCAGGACGCCACCCGCGAGCACCCGTTCTGGCGCCTGCTGTCGAACTTCGCCAGTGCCAAGGTGGCACCGGTGTCGGTGGCACTGGCGCTGGTCGCCTTCGCCGGTGGCCTGTGGTACAGCCAGAACCTGAAGATCGGCGACCTCGACCAGGGCGCGCCGGAGCTGCGCCCCGACTCGCGCTACAACCAGGACAACAACTTCATCATCAGCAACTACTCGACCAGTTCCGACGTGCTGGTGATCATGGTCAAGACCCCGCCGGAAAGCTGTTCGATCCACTCGACTATGGCGCCGATCGACGAGCTGATGTGGACCATGCAGAACACCCCGGGCGTGCAGTCGGCGATTTCCCTGGTGACCGTGTCCAAGCAGGTGATCAAGGGCATGAACGAGGGCAGCCTGAAATGGGAAACCCTGTCGCGCAACCCGGACATCCTCAACAACTCCATCGCCCGCGCCGATGGCCTGTACAACGGTGACTGCTCGCTGGCGCCGGTGCTGGTGTTCCTCAACGACCACAAGGCCGAAACCCTGGAGCGGGTCACCGCCGTGGCCAAGGCGTTTGCCGACAGCCACAACAAGGAAGGCCTGCAGTTCCTGCTGGCGGCGGGCAACGCCGGGATCGAGGCGGCAACCAACGAGGTGATCAAGTCGGCCGAGCTGACCATCCTGATCCTGGTGTACATCTGCGTGGCGGTGATGTGCCTGATTACCTTCCGCTCGTTCGCTGCCACCCTGTGCATCGTCCTGCCGCTGGTGCTGACCTCGGTGCTGGGTAACGCGCTGATGGCCTACATGGGCATCGGGGTCAAGGTGGCGACCTTGCCGGTGGTGGCGCTGGGTGTGGGCATTGGCGTGGACTATGGCATCTACATCTACAGCCGGCTGGAAAGCTTCCTGCGCGCCGGGTTGCCGTTGCAGGAGGCTTATTACGAGACCCTGCGCTCGACCGGCAAGGCGGTACTGTTCACCGGGTTGTGCCTGGCCATTGGCGTGTGCACCTGGATCTTCTCGGCGATCAAGTTCCAGGCGGACATGGGGCTGATGCTGACCTTCATGCTGCTGTGGAACATGTTCGGTGCGCTGTGGCTGCTGCCGGCGCTGGCGCGGTTCCTGATCAAACCGGAGAAGATGGCGGGCAAGGAAGGGGGCTCCATTTTCGCCCATTGATCGCAGGGGGCCGCTGTGCGGCCCATCGCGACACAAGGCTATAATGCCCACTCATTTCAGATTGGTACCCCCATGTCCCCCCTCGCCACCGCCCTGCAGTCCTGCGACATGCTCCTGATCGACGGTCTGCACGCCTTCGACTTCACCTCCGACGAATCCGGCCTCACCATCGAATGCATGGACGGCCGCCAGCTCCGCCGTTGGTCCTTCACCCCCGAGCAGATCGTAGCTGCCATTGCCGTGGGTGACGAGTGGCAACTCGACGATGCCAACGGCGAGCATCGGCTAGTCTGTATGAGTGCCTTTCGCGCCCCGGATGATGACGAAGATGAACCGGATCTGGACGAGCCTGCTGACCGCTAGCCTGATGAGCGTGACTATCAACGCCCACGCTGCGACCTTGCTGGTGGGCAGTTACACCGATGGCGCCAGCCAGGGCATCTACCGCTATCAGTTCGACGAAAAGACCGGCCATATCGACCCTGCGCCGCAGCAAGTGGTGAAGAGTGTCAGCCCTTCGTGGCTGGTGTTGTCGGCCGATCAACGCCAGCTGTTCGCGGTCAATGAAACCCTGAACGGCCATGTCAGCAGTTTCGGCGTCAGTGCAAAAGGCGAGATCAAGCCCCTCAACCAGGTGCCCAGCCAAGGTGACGAGCCGACCCATGCCAGCCTTAGCCGTGACCAGCGTTATCTGTTCGTGGCCAACTACGCGGTCAAGCCCGACCCCGGTGGCAGCCTGGTGGTGGTCCCGGTGGCCAGGGACGGCAAGCTCAAGCCGGTGGTGCAACAGGCACGGCACAAGGCGAGCGGGGTCAACCCCGAGCGCCAGGCCAGCGCCCACGTGCATTCGCTGGTGCTGTCACCGGACGGTCGGCACCTTTATGCCAGCGACCTGGGTGCCGACAAGGTGTTCATCTACCGCTATGATGGCGCCAGCGCCGACCACCCGCTGACGCCGGCGATCCCCGCGTCGGTGGATTTGCCGCCGGGCAGCGGGCCGCGCCACCTGCTGTTCGACGCCAAGGGCCGGTACGCCTATCTGACCCTGGAGATGAACGCCGAAGTGGTGATGTTCGATGTGCAGGACGGCAACCTGGTCGAACGCCAGCGCCTGCCCCTGACCGAGCGCCAGGACGCCGCGGCGAAAGCGGCAGGTGGCTTGCACCTGTCGGCAGACGGGCGCTTCCTGTATGTAAGCAACCGCGGCACGGCCAACGAGGTCGTGGTGTTCAGCGTGGGCAAGCAGGACGGCCAGCTGACGTTCCTGCAGCGCCGTTCGGTGGAGGGGGATCATCCCCGCGAGTTCGCCCTCGACCCAAGTGACAACTTCCTGCTGGTGGCCAACCAGAAGAGCAACCAGATCGTGGTGATACGCCGCGATCCACGCAGCGGCAAGCTGTTGGAGACGGTGCAGACGCTGAAGCAGGATGCACCGTCGGACCTCAAATTCATCGAGTGATATCGATCGGCGTGATAATCGATACTGCCGCAATGAATTTTTGCCTGCGGCTTCGGCGGCGTAAGTTTGACCCAAGGCCCAAACGGGCCAACGTCAAACCACCGCCGTCGAGGTCAGCCCAGATGAACTTCAATCTCTTCCCGGTCATTGCCGCATCCGCCATTTCCGCTTCGGTGGTATTGCCGACGCATGCCCACGCCGACAGCAGCGGCAAGGCGTCCGCAACCCATAGCTACACCGAGCAGTACCTGCGCCAGAGTGCCAACTTCCATGCGGCATTGAGTGGCAAGCACCACCACTGACTCAAGCCTGGCACGGGCCCTGTGGGAGCGGGCCGTGTAGTGCTGATAGTTGTTTACTTGGCCATCACTGCCTTGAACAGGTCCGAAGCCAACCAGCCCTCCAGCCAGCTCCGCACCCGCGGATAAGCCGCCTCGGCGAACCACTGCGGTTCGACCCCGGCAAACTGGCGCATCAGGGGCAGCAACGCGGCATCGGCAATGCTCGGGTGCGTGGCCAGCAAGTAGGGCCTGCCTGCCAGCAGGCCTTCGAGCTCCGCCAGCCAGGCCTCGGCCTGCTGGCGGTAATGCTCGCGGGTATGCGCCGGGTAGCGCTCGGCATACTTGTAAAGGTTTACCTGCGTCTTGAACGTGCTGTCGTTGCGCGCAATCAGTGTTTCAGCCTGCTGCGCCGCCACAGGGTCAGCCTGCAGCCGCCAGTCCTGCGGGTCGTTTTGCGCCAGCGCCCAGCGCATGATGTCCAGGCTTTCTTCGAGTACCTCGGCACCGGTATCCAGTACCGGCACCGTGCCCTTGGGCGACAAGGCCAGCAGTTCTGCCGGCTTGTTCTTCATCGCCACCTCGCGGATTTCCACCTCGCACCCTGCATAGCGCAGGGCCAGGCGCGCGCGCATGGCCCAGGGGCAGCGGCGAAACGAGTAGAGGATCACCCGCACACCTCCACGTCACTCAGGCCGTTGCCTTGGCGGCGCACCTGGATCTGCACCGGGATGCGTTCGTGCATTTCCTGCACGTGGGAAATGACTGCTACCTTGCGCCCTTGGGCCTGCAAGCCGTCGAGGGCATCCATGGCCAGTTGCAGCGACTCGGGGTCGAGGCTGCCGAAGCCTTCGTCGATGAACAGCGATTCGATGCGCAGCGTGCTGGAGGCCATCGAGGCCAGGCCCAGGGCCAGGGCCAGCGACACCAGGAAAGTTTCCCCACCCGACAGCGAGTGCACCGAACGCAGTTCGTCGCCCATCTCGGTGTCCAGCACCAGCAGGCCGAGGGCGCTGCCGCCGCGCTTGAGGCGGTAGCGGCGGGCCAGCTGGCGCAGTTGGGCGTTGGCGTGGTGCAGCAGCAGGTCGAGGTTGTAGCCCTGGGCGATCTTGCGGAACACATCGCCCGAGGCCGAGCCGATCAGGGCGTTCAGGCGAGCCCAGCGTTGCCACTGCTGATGGGCCTGCTCGATTTCCGCCGCCAGCGCCTGGTGCGCCTGTTGGCGACGCTGGTCATCGGCCTGCTGTGCACGCAGTTCGGCGCATTGCTGCTCGTGGCCGGCCAGGCGTTCGCGCAGTTCGGTCAGGGCCTGTTCCAAGGCGTCGGCCGAGGTGTCCACGGTCATTTGCGCGGCATGTTGCTGCAGGCGTTGTTCACGTTCCTGCAGCAGTACGCGGCCCTGTTCGATGGCTTTTTCGGCGCCTTGCAGGCGTTGGCGCAGTTCATTGACCTGCGTGTCATCCATGCCCAGCAGGCGATCCAGGCCAGCGTCGTCCAGTTCCGGGTGTTCACCGCGCCACTGGGCGATCTGGCCCTGCAACTGCTGGCATTCGGCGTCCAGCGCCTGTTGCTGCTGGGTGTTGGCCCTGAGTTCGCTGGCCAGTTGCACGCCTTGAGTGCGCAGGTCCTGCAGGCGCTGGGCAGTGTCGGCATCGAGGGCGCGGGCCTGCTCCAGCGCGGCGTCCATGTGCTGTTGCCAGGCTTCGGCGCTGGCCTGCTCGCCCAGCAGTTCGCTGAGCGAAGCCTGGGCCTGTTGGCGCTGCTCGTCGAGGGCGGCAAGCTTCTGCTGCAACTGCTGCAGGGTCTGCACGCGCGCCTGTTGCTGGTCGCGCAGCTTGTCCAGCTGGGCCTGGCGGGCTTGCTGTTCTTCCTGTTCGTCCTTGCGCTGCTCCAGTTGCTGCAGGCGCTGCGCGATCTGCTGGTCCAGGGCGAGGAAGGCATTGGCCGGGTCGTCGTTCAAGGCCTTGAGGGCCTCTTCGGGCAACACGCCTGCCAGGTCGTCAAGGCTTTGCTGCAATTGCTGCTCGTCGCTGGCCAGGGCCTGATGCTGTTGCTCCAGGTGGCGCTGGGCCTGCTGTTGCGCCTGCTGGGCGGCCTGCAGTTGCTGGTTGAGACGGGCTGCATCTTTTTGCAGGGCGAGCAGGGCGCTCTGGCGTTTCTCGTCCTGGCCGATTTCCTCGTCCAGGCGCCGCAGCTGGCTGTCGAGCCAGGCACTGCGGGCCCTGTCGTCCTGCGGGGCGAGGGCAGGCCACAGGCTGTGTGCCTGCACCTGGGCCACCAGCGGTTGCAGCTGTTCGCTCAGTTGCTGCTGTTGCTGCTGGTAGTCCTTGAGCTGGGCGTTGACCACACCCAGCTGGGTGCGCAGCTCCACCAGCTTGCCGTTGAGGGTTTCGACCTGTTTCTGCGCGGCGTCTTCCTCGGCCTGGTCATGGCGACCCAGGCTTTGCAGCAGCGCTTCAGGCTGGTGGAACGGGTGCTCGGCGCTGCCGCACACCGGGCAGGGTTCGCCGTCGCGCAATTGGCCGCGCAACTCTTCGACGCTGGTGTTACGAGCCAGGCGCTGGCGCTCCAGCAACTGGCGGGTGAGGTTGAGCGCTTGCTCGGCGGCTTCCAGCTCGGCCTTGGCGGCGGTGCCTTCGGTAATCAGCTGCTGGCGTTGCTGCATGGCCTGCTGCTGCCGCTCGCGCACGGCCTCCAGCTGCTGGCGCAGTTCCAGTTCACGGCCATGCAGGCGTGACAGTTCTTCCACGGCGCGCTGCTGCTTGCGGTTGTCCTGCAGCATGCCACCCAGCAAGTCGATCTGTTCTGCCAGGGCCTGGGGTTCGGCCTTGGCCTCGCGGAACAGCAACTCGAAGGCATCGCGCTCGGCCTGCAAGTGCGCATTGGCCTGGCTGGCCTGGGCCTGCAGGCCGGGCAGTTCTTCACGACCCTTGGCCAGGCGGCCACCGATCAGCATCACCTGCTTCAGTTGTGGCAGGTAGGCGTGCCAGGCATTGGCCAGGCCCGCCAGGTGCTGGCTGTCGGCGAGCGCGGTGTCGATCTGCGCCAGTTGCTGCAGGCTGCGCTGCTGGTTGTCTTCCAGCTGCTGCAGGTGCTGCTGGCCTTCTGCGACCTGTTGCTCGGCCTGTTGGCTGGTGCTGCGCTGCGCTGCCAGCTCCTGGTCCAGGCGGGCCAGGTTGTCCTGGGCGGCAAAGGCCTGGCGCAGACGAGGGGCGTTATCGCTGTGGCGGGCCTGGCTATCGGCAAGCGCCTGACGCGCGGCGTCCAGCGCCTGTTCGAGTTCGCTGGTGCGCACCTGCAGTTCGGCTTGCTGCTGCTGTTGCTCGGCGATCTTCGCTGCCACCGGTGCCAGTTGCGCGGTCAGTGTCTGTTGGCGGTGGAACTGGTGACGCTGCGGGGCCAGGCGCTCCAGGCGCACGAGGTCCAGTCGCTGGTCAGCCAGTTGTTGCCAGTCCTGTTCGGCGGCCTGCAGCGCGGTGCCGGCTTCGGCGTGCTGGGCCTGCAACTGGCGCTGCTCGTTCAGCCAGTTGCGTTGCTGTTCCAGCTGACGCTCGCCGGCCTGGTCGGCCTTGAACTGCTGTTGCGCCTGCTCCAGACGCTGGTCGAGCTCGGCGCGGGCTTCGGTGGCCATCGGTAGCAGGTGGCTGGCACGGTCCTTCAGGGCATTGTGGGCCTCGCCGGCTTCGCGGGCCTTACTGAAGGCGCGCTGGCCCAGGCGGGTATAGATGGCAGTATTGGTGAGCTTTTCCAGCAGCTCGCTGCGCTCTTTGTCATCGGCCTTGAGGAAGGCGCCAAACTCGCTCTGTGCCAGCATCACCGCGCGGGTGAACTGTTCGAAATTCAGGCCCAGGCGAGCTTCGACCAGCTGCTTGTATTCGTTCTTGCCGCTGCCCAGCACCTGCTCGCTGTCCAGGTCGTAGAGGCTCTGGCGGCTGTGCTGCAGCTTGCCGTTGGCCTTGTCGCGGGCGCGGTTGGCTTCCCAGCGGGCACGGTAGCGGCGGCCATCGATGCCGACGAAATCGACTTCGGCAAAGCCGCTGCCGGTGCCGCGGCGCAGCAGGTTGCGCGGGTCGGAGGTGGGGATTTCACCGTCGGCGTCCGGCACCTTGGCTTCGCGGCCAATGTCGTTCAGGCGTGGCACGGTGCCGAACAGCGCCAGGCACAGGGCATCGAGCAGGGTACTCTTGCCGGCACCGGTGGGCCCGGTGATGGCGAACAGGCCGGCGCTGGCCAGCGGCTCGGCGGTGAAGTCGATGTCGACCGGGCCGGCCAGGGATGCCAGGTTCTTCAGGCGGATGGCGAGAATCTTCATGGCTGTTCCTCTTCCTGCTGCACGTCCTGCAACAGCAGGGCGAAGTCGGCCAGCGCCTGTTCGTCGGCGGGGTTGCCATAGGCCTGCTCCCAGGCGCGGCTGAACAGGTCTTGCGGGGTCATCTGGGCCAGTTCGACAAAGGCCAGGTCATCGTCTTCGGCGTTGTTGCGGCCGGCGTATTCGGCGCTGATGCGGATCAGGCGCACGGCCTTGCCTTGCAGTGCGGTTTCGATCTGCTGGCGCAGGTCGGGTTGCGGCTCGTCCAGTATCACCCGCACCTCCAGCCAGGGCTGGCGATTGGGGTCTTCGAGCAGGTCGACCACTGGCAGATCGGCCAGCTGTTCCAGCAGTTCGCCCAGTGGTGCCGGGCCGACCCGTTGCAGGGCTACGGCGCGCGGTACCGGGCGCGGTTCGACGCTGACCAGGCCGGTGCTGTCCAGCTCCACTTCCAGCACCTGGTGCGGGTAGTTGATTTCGGCGAACGACAGCGGGATCGGCGAGCCGCTGTAGCGGATGCGTTCTTCGCGGTTGACCTTCTGCGGCTTGTGCAGGTGGCCCAGGGCGACGTAGCTGATGGCCTTGTCGAACAGCTTGGCCGGCAGCGCCTCGGCGTTGCCGATGATCAGGCTGCGCTCGGAGTCCTCCGACACCGCGCCACCGGCCATGTGCGCGTGGCTGATGGCGATCAGCGCCTGGTCCTTCTTGCGCTTCTTTTGCGCGGCGGCGATCAGTTGCTGGTGCACCTGGGTGATGCCTTGCAGGTAGTCGTCACCCAGTTGCGGGCCGGTCACCTCGGCCGGGCGCAGGAAGGGCAGGGCCAGGCACCAGGCGGCGACCTTGCCGCGGCCGTTGGTCAGCGGAATCAGCAGGCGCTCGGCGTCCAGCTGGCCCTCGTCCAGCCAGTGCACACGGCCCAGGGCATGGGTGCGCAGGCGGCGCATGAGCGCCGCGGGCAGCTCGATGCGCGAGCCGGAGTCGTGGTTGCCGGCGATCATCACGATGTCCAGCTTCGGCTGTTGCTCGTGGGCCTGGACGATGAAGTCGTAGAGACGTTCCTGGGCTTTGACCGGCGGGTTGACCGTGTCGAAGATATCGCCGGCGATCAGCAGCGCATCCGGCTGGCGCAGGCGCAGCTGGCCGAGCAACCAGTCGAGGAAGCAGGCGTGTTCGAAGTCGCGTTCCTGGCCGTGCAGGCTTTGGCCCAGGTGCCAGTCGGAGGTATGAAACAGACGCATGGATGACCTGTGGGTGTCGAGTCGAGCAAGCGGGGGCTTGGCTTGGGTGATGGGTGTTGCGCAAGGGCGGTATGGTAACCCAAGCATGGGGCCGCTGTGCGGCACATAGCCGCCCAGTTCATGACTGGGGGTTGAGGTGGTGCATAGTGCATGCCTTGATTCTTTCTACGCCAGTGAGATGTCATGACAAGAACAGGCTTGCCAAAAACCATAGAATCTCCTTCAGGTATCTCACCGCCCTTGAAAGCAGTGGTGTTTCTGTGGGAGCGGGCATGCCCGCGAAGAGGCCCGCACAGGCAACCACTTACTTGGGATAGAGCGGCGGCAGGCTGCCGTTCTCGCCCGCTGGCAACAACACCTGCTCAGCCGGCGGAATCGTACCGATCGCCCGCCACAAGTCCTCACCCTGCCAATACTGCCCGCTCTCGCTATACAGCGCCCCGTTCAACCCATCCAGTGCATCCGACAACGGCACGAACCGCGCGGCCATCTCGGCCAGGGTTTCCGGCTGCTGGCGGGCCCAGGCGTCCAGCGCCTGGCGAGTTGCCTGTGGGTCGTTGGCCTGGCACGCGCGCTTGAGATCATCCAGCAAGGTACGCGGGCTCGGCCCGGCCTGCGCGGCGCGCAGCACCGCTGGCTGCGAGCGGGCGCGCCACCACAGGGCAAAGCCCAGCACGGTGGTGAGGGCGAACACCAGGGTGGCCAGCTGCCAGGGCCACAGCAAGCTGCTGGCACTGCTGTTGTCGCCAACCGGGGTGTCGGCGCTCAGCGCCGGGTTGTCCTGCACATTCAGCGTGCGCGCCGGCAGGCTGCTGTGCTCCAGGTGGTCTTCGCGGGTGTTCCACCAGGCCACTTCCAGCGCCGGCAGGGCCAGCGTACCGCTGTGGGTCGGCACCAGGGCTTCGCGCTCTTCGCGGTTGGCGGTCATGCCGCGGTCGCTGATTTCGTTGCGCAGCAATGGCTGGTCGGGGTACCGGCGCAGGCCGGTGATTTCGGTGGCTGGCAGCGGTGGCAGCTGGGTGCTGGACAAGCCTTCGGCACGCAAGGTGATGTTGCGGGTCAGCGAGTCGCCAATCTGCACCTGCTGGTTGCCAGGGTCGGGGTTCCAGTGCTCTTCCAGGGTCAGGCTGCGGGCCGGTAGCCACGGCACGCCAGCCGGCCAGGCCGCCGGAATCGGCCGTACGGCCAGGCGTAACGGCAGCGAGCTGACCTGCACCTGGTGGCCGGCCCGGGCCGTGCCGTTGGTTTGTGGGGCTTCGTCCGGGCTGGCGGCGGCGGTAGCGGTGAAGGTCAGCGGCGGGATGTCGAGGGTGCCGCTTTGCTGGGGATACACGGCATAGCGGGTTTCGATCACGCCGTGACGGACGCCGTTGATTTCCTTTTCATAGGTGCGCGATTCACCCAGCGGTTCGACTTTGGCGTTCTCCAGTTGCAGCGGGCTGAGGCTGCTGTCGTCGTACAGTGCCACCGAATGGTAGATGCGCAGGGTGAGTACGGCCTGGGCCTGGACGTAGACCTCGTTGCTGTCGAGCGTGGCTTCGATGAACACCTGCGAGGCGCTGTCCTGGCGGCTGGCGTCGGCCTGCAGCACTTGCAGTTCGATGGCCTGGCTGTGCGACTGGCCCAGTTGCAACTCGGGGATACGCAGGCTGCCACTGCGCCGTGGCAGCAGGGTGATGATCCAGCGGGTGCTGGCGCGGGTTTCGCCGTCGAGGCTGTGCAGGCTGTTCAGCTGGCGCGTGCCGCGCACTTCGAAGTCACCCTCCAGCGCGCGCAGGTCGGGCTTGCCGAACTGGGTGACGTCCTGGCTTTCCAGGGTCAGCTCCAGGCTTTCGCCAGCTTCCAGGCGGGTACGGTCAACGCTGGCCTGCAGCACTGGTTCGGCCTGGGCCAGCACGGCCCAGAGCAGGCTGAGGAGAAAGACGCCGAAGCGACTCATCGTGGGGTTTCCTGATGCAATTGCTGTTCATACCAGAATTTGCGCCGCAGCAGCTCCGCCGGGTTGTCGGGGATCTCCCGCAGCCATTGTTCCAGGGCCTGGCGCTGTTCGGCATCGAGGCTGGTCGATACCGGGCGCTGCGGCGGCTGGATGACGCTGTCATCCGCGCCGGCCTGGTTGCCGGGTGCTACCTGGCTGTTGCTGCTGCCTTCGCCGGGCTGCTCGGCGCTGGGTTGTTCGTCGTTGCCGGGCGTGCCCTGGGCCGGGCTGTTGGCCGAGCTGCTGTTGCCTTCGGTTTCGCTGCCGGGCGTGCCTTGGGCATCGCTGCTGGCCGGTTGCTCCTCGGCCTTGGCCTCGCGCTGTTGCAGCAGTTGCTGCACCAGTGCCTGGTTGTCCAGCGCCGCCTGCAGGTCGGGTTGGCGTTCCAGGGCTTGTTCGTAGGCGTCCAGGGCGGCTTCCAGTTCACCGCTGCGGGCCAGGGCATTGCCTCGATTGTAGTGGGCGGCGGCCGTGTCGCCTTGGGAAAAGGCTTCGGCGGCACCGCTATAGTCGCCCGCCTGGTACAGGGCCATGCCGCGCCATTGCGGGTCCTGGAACTGGCGCGCGGCGCTGGCTGGGCGGTTTTGCTCCAGCAGGCGCTGACCTTGCTGGTCGGGGCGCAGCCACAGGTCATTGAATTCGAAGGCCTGGCTGGGCTGGGGCAGGGCCAGCAGCAGCGGCAGGCAGAACAGCCAGCCGCGTCGGCCGGCACAGGCGGCCAGCAGCAACAGCGGCAGCAGCAGCCAGTAACCCTGGTCAGCCCAGCTGTCCAGTTGCAGGGTCCGGCCGTCGTTGCGCCCGGTGCGCGGGTTGTCGAACAGGCCCAGGCCACGAAGGTCGAGGTCGTCGATACGGGCATGCCGGTAGCGCCCGCCCGTGCCGCTGATGAAGCCCTTGAGGCTGGCGCTGTCCAGGCGCGGCAACAGGATGCCGCCCTGGTCGTCCTTGAGGTACTCGCCGTTGGCCTGGCGCACCGGTGCGCCTTCGCGGCTGCCGATGCCCAGCATCAGCAGGCTCGGGCCCTGGCGGCCGAGGGCCTGGGCGATGCCTTGGCGCTCCGGGGCGCTGAGCGACGAGCCGATCAGCAGCAGGCGGCCCTGGCCCAGGCCGCTCTGGGCCAGCAGGGCCAGGCCTTTTTGCACGGCCAGGTCGGCCCGCTGGCCGGGTTTGGGCATGATCGACGGGTCGATCGCCTCGAGCAGGTTGCGGCTGGTAGCCAGGTCGTCGGACAGCGGCACCAGGGTGTGCGCGGAGCCGGCATAGACCACCAGCGCGGTCTGACTGTCACGACGGTGTTCCAGCAGGTCGAGGATTTTGCGCCGCGCCTGCTCCAGGCGGTTGGGCGGGCTGTCCTCGGCGAGCATCTGTGGGGTCAGTTCGAGGAGGATCACCAGCGGGTCGGCCGGGCGCTGGCGGTTTTCTTCCACGCGCTGCCAACTGGGCCCGAGCAGGGCCAGGATCACCAGCATCCAGGCCAGGCCCAGCGCCACCCACGGCAGTTTGCTGGTGCTGCCGCTGCCACCGCCTAGCAGTACGCCATGGAACGCCGGCGGCAGAATCATCTGCCAGCGCCCGGCGCGCTTGCGCCGGTGCCACAGTTTGTACAGCAGCCAGCCGAGCAGGGGCACGGCCAGCAGCCATAGCGGGCGCAACCATTGGGGCCACAGTTCGATCATCGCCGCCTCCTCAGGCGCAGGCGCTTCAGGCGCTGGCGCCATTCCGGATGCGGTTGCAGGAAGCGCGGCTTGCGCAGCAGGCGCTGCAGCAGGTTGTCGGGCCATTGCACGGCCACCACCAGCAGCACGCTCAGCAGCAGCGCCAGGGCCAGGGGCCAGGCATACAGGGCCTTGGCCGTGCGTGCCTGGGTCGGTTGCTGGGCCACAGGTTCGAGCTGGTCGAGGGTGTCGCCGATGGCGTCCAGTTCGGCGCCGTCATGGGCGCGGAAGTAGGTGCCGTGGGTGATGTCGGCAATTTCCTTGAGCGAGGCTTCGTCCAGGTCCAGGCTCGGGTTCAGGCCGAGCAGGCCAGGAGTGCCACTGGCCTCGGGGTTGGCGCCGATACCTATGGTGTAGATGCGCACGCCTTCCTGAGCGGCCAGGCGGGCGGCGGTCAGCGGGTGGATCTGCCCGCCGTTGTTGGCACCGTCGGTGATCAGCACCAGCACCCGGCTTTGTGCCGGGCGTTGGCGCAGGCGCTTGACCGCCAGGCCAATGGCGTCGCCGATAGCGGTGTTCTTGCCGGCGATGCCGATCTGCGCTTCGTCGAGGAAGGTGCGCACGGTGCGCCGGTCGAAGGTGAGCGGGGCCTGCAGGTAGGCCTGGCTGCCGAACAGGATCAGGCCCACGCGGTCGCCTTCGCGGTCCTGCAGGAAGTCGCCGAGCAGCGCCTTGACCAGGTCGAGGCGGCTGATGTCTTCGTTCTGCCACTGCATGTCGGGGAAGTCCATCGACCCGGACACATCCACCGCCACCAGCAGGTCGCGGCCGCTGGCGGCCACTGGCACCGGGTCGCCCAGCCATTGCGGGCGGGCGGCGGCGCACAGCAGCAACAGCCAGATGACGACAAAGGGCGCCTGCTGGCGCCAGGTCGGCAGGTTGAGGCGCGCGCGGCGCCCGGCCAGGCCTTCCAGCTCGTTGAGGAAGCCCACCTTGAGCACCGGTTCGCCGCTGTCGGCGGCCGGCAGTACCAGGCGTGCCAGCCACGGCAATGGCAACAGGGCGAAGACCCACGGCCAGGCCAGTTCAAACATGCTTGCGGATCCAGGTTTCGACGGCCTGGCTGAGCCCGGCGATGGCCTTGTCATCGAGCTTGCACTCGGGTTTGTAGGCGCCCTCGACCAGCACCATCCAGCGGGTCAGGCCGGCGGCCGGGCAGCGGTTGTCGAGAAACGCCAGCCACTGGCGGCCATTGAGGGTATGGCTGTTGGCGCCCGGGTAGTGGCTGCGGCACAGGCGCTTGAGCAGGGCGTTGATCTGTTGCAGCCAGGCCCCGGCCGGGGCACCGTCGTAGGGGCGTGGCAGGCGGGCCAGTTCGGCCAGCGCTTCCACGCGTACCGGGTCCAAGGGCTGCTCGGCACGCACGATGCGGCGTTTGCCCGGGCGCCAGCGGCGCACCCGCCACAGGCCCCAGGCCAACAGCGGCAGCACGGCCAGCAGCAGCCACCAGCCGGGTGCCGGTGGCCACAGGCCGATTGGTGCTGGGGCAATCAGCGGTTGCAGTTGATCAAGCGGGTTCATTGGCCGCTGCTCTTCATGACGCGCTCCGTGGCCGCTGGGCGTTCAGGTATTCGCGCAATTGCTCGATCATTTCGCTTTGGGTGCTCAGTGGCATCAGCAGCACGCGCAGCTTTTGCGCCATCAGCTCCCAGCGCTCGATGCGTGCTTCGGCCTGCTGGCGGTAGGCCTGGCGCAGGTTGGCGTCCAGGGTGTCGAGCTCCAGCTGCGCGCTGCGCTGGGCGAAGCGCAGCAGGCCGGCGGCGGGCAGGGCGTGGTCGAGCGGGTCGGACACCGGCATCAGCAGCAGGTCGCAATGGCGCGAGAGCATGGCCAGGTGCTGTTCCACCTGGGCGGTGAGCGAGCGCTCATCGCAGATCACGATGGCCAGGCTGCCGGGGCGCAGCACTTCGCGGGCGCGGCGCAGGGCCAGGCCGAGGCTGTCGGCCCCGGGCGTGGCCTCGGTGTGCAGCGCCTGGTTGACCTTGGCCAGGCGGTTGAGCAGTTGCAGCAGGCTCTGCTTGCTGCGCCGGGGCTTGATTTCGTGGTGTTCGTTGTCGCCGAACACCAACCCGCCGATGCGGTCGTTGTGGCCCAGCGCGGCCCAGCCGAACAGCGCCGCAGCCTGGGCGGCCAGCACCGACTTGAACATCAGCCCCGAGCCGAAGAACAGCCGTTGGCTCTGCTCGACGAGGATGAAGATGGGCCGTTCGCGCTCTTCGTGGAAGAGCTTGGTGTGCGGTTCCTGGGTGCGCGCGGTGACCCGCCAGTCGATGTTGCGCACATCGTCGCCGGCCTGGTACACGCGTACCTGGTCGAAGTCCACGCCGCGCCCGCGCAGTTTGGAGTGGTGCAGGCCCACCAGCGGGCTGCGCTGGCCGGGCCGGGAAAACAGCTGGATTTCGCGCACGCGGTGGCGCATGTCGATCAGCTCGGCAAGGCCGATGCGGATGCCGGGTTGGGCCAGCGAGGCGGTGGGCATGGGCTCAGGCAACGGCGACGACGTCGAGGATGCGCTGGACCACGCGGTCCTGGTCGATCCCCGCCGCTTCGGCCTCGAACGAGAGGATGATGCGGTGGCGCAGTACGTCGAACAGCACCGCCTGGATGTCTTCGGGGCTGACGAAATCACGCCCGGCCAGCCAAGCGTGGGCGCGCGCGCAGCGGTCCAGCGAAATGGAGCCACGCGGGCTGGCGCCGTAGGCGATCCAGTCGGCCAGTTCGGCGTCGAACTTGGCCGGGGTGCGGGTGGCCATCACCAGTTGCACCAGGTATTCCTCCACCGCGTCGGCCATGTACAGGCCGAGGATTTCCTTGCGGGCGGCGAAGATGGCCTGCTGGCTGACCCGGCGCTCGGGCTTGGTCTCGCCGCCCAGGGCTTCACCACGGGCCTGCAACAGGATGCGCCGCTCTACCGCAGCGTCGGGGAAGCCGATTTTCACGTGCATCAGGAAGCGGTCGAGCTGGGCTTCGGGCAGCGGGTAGGTGCCTTCCTGCTCGATCGGGTTCTGTGTGGCCATGACCAGGAACAGCGGCGACAGGTCGTAAGTGCTGCGACCCACGCTGACCTGGCGTTCGGCCATGGCTTCGAGTAGCGCGGACTGCACCTTGGCCGGGGCGCGGTTGATTTCGTCGGCCAGCACCAGGTTGTGGAAGATCGGCCCCTGCTGGAACACGAAGCTGCCGGTCTCCGGGCGGTAGATTTCGGTGCCGGTAATGTCGGCCGGGAGCAGGTCGGGGGTGAACTGGATGCGATGGAACTGCGCCTCGATACCTTCGGCGAGCTCTTTGATGGCCTTGGTCTTGGCCAGGCCCGGCGCACCTTCGACCAGCATGTGGCCGTCGGCCAGGAGCACGATCAACAGCCGCTCGACCAGTTTCTCCTGGCCTAGGATCTGGGAAGAAAGAAAGGTGCGCAGCGCGATCAGCGCTTCACGGTGTTCCATCGGTGACGGTTCCTGGTGTGGGGCCGCAGGCGGCTGGAGGCAACTGCCCTGGCAAGGGGTGATACTTTAATCCATCCGGGGGGGTGGCGACCAATGGCGGTAGGGAAATTTATCCTTGCCCGGGGCCAGCAGGTCCGGAAATGTCCTGCATATGACTGGCCATTGACTGATGTTCCGCTGCGGCGTGTTGGCGCCTGCTTGTGTTTTTGCGCAAGCAGGAGGCACGAGGATGGACTTGAACAGCGGCAGCACAGCACGTATTACGCCGGTCACCCTGCGTTTTGGCGTGTTCTTTGATGGGACCGGCAACAACCTGAGCAATGTGATGCCGGCGGATGCTCCGGGGGGCAAGGGTGCCAGTTATGGCAACGCCTTGAGCAATGTGGCCCTGTTGCATGCGCTGTATCCGGCGCAGGGGGGCACGGCTGATGAGACCATGGTGTTTCTGAAACGCTATGTCGAGGGCGTGGGCACCCTGGCGGGGGAGGCGGATAATGCCTATGCCTCGGCCACCGGGAGTGGGCGTCTGGGGGCCGAGGCGAGGGTCGCCGAGGCCTTGGCGGGGATTGCCGGGCAATTGCAGGACTGGCGCCAGGCGCATCCGCAGGCAAGGGTCGAGCGGGTCGAGTTCGACCTGTTCGGTTTCAGTCGCGGCGCGGCGGCGGTGCGGCATCTGGCCAACCTCCTGCACGATGGCGGCGACGAGCGCTTGGCTGTGCCCTGCGAAATCGGGATCAACTTCATCGGCCTGTTCGACACGGTGGCGGCGATCATCGCGCCACTGCAGGGAGACCTTGACCCCGCCGATGACCGCAATGGTGGCTTGCGTCTGGGCCTGGGCGCGGACATTGCCCGGCAAGTGGTGCAGTTGGTGGCGGGGGACGAACAGCGGCACAACTTCCCGCTGGTGCGCAGCGACCATGACATCGTGTTGCCGGGCGTGCACTCGAACATTGGTGGTGGTTACCCGGATACCACGCAGGAGCAGGTGCTGCTGTGCAAACCGCAGTCTCAGCGGGTGCCGCTGGATATGCGCGCCGAGCACACTCGTGTGCATGCCTCAGTCAGTGCGTTGCTGGCGTCGTCATTTGGCGAAATGGGCGCGCCCAGGCCACGGGTGCTGGCCTGGGAGGTTCCGATTGCCGGTGGCCGGTCGAGTGAGGCGCAAAAGCAGGTGTACGCGGCGGTGTACCGCGAACGGGAAGTGGCGGGGCAGCTTTCCCGGGTGTACCTGAGCATCATGCGCGAGCTGGCGGTGCGGGCGGGGGTGCCGTTTGCGCCATTGGGCGGGCAGGCTGAGCATCGGCTGCCGGATGAGCTGCTGGGCATCAGCCGCAAGTTGCATGGGTTTGCCTTGGGTGAATACGAACAGCCTGGGTTGACCGAGGATGAACAGCAATTGTTGCGCGACAGGTACGTGCATGCGTCGGCGAACTGGAATGCGTTGAAGGGGTTGCACAACAGTGTGCTGGACGTGCTGTTCGTCAATCGGCCGGCGGCAGGAGGGCGGGTGGCGCACGCGAACCCGGCAGCTTGATCAGCCTGTACCGGCCTGATCGCCGGCAAGCCGGCTCCCACAGGGATAGCGTGTGGGTTGCGATCATTGCGGTCGAGGTGGAGCAACGGTCTTGTTCAAAATCTCGAAGCGTGCGCAATCCTTGTGGGAGATTGCCCAGCCCTTTGGGCTGCGCTGTCGCACAGGGAACAATGTTCGAGAGTGTGTCACCTTCCCTTGTGGGAGCGGGCGTGCCCGCGAAGCAGACGACGCAGTGTATGGCACCGGCTTTGCCGGTGTTCGCGGCGGTTCGACGCCTCGACACGCCCGCTCCCACAGGGATTTGCGCCGGTCCCAGGCCTTGAAGGCAGTGCGATCGAGGTGGCAGCCGGCTTGCCGGCGATAGGGCTGCAACGCAGCCCCAGGGTTCATGCAGGGTGTCGACGTTTCCTGGCCGAATACGCTTCCTGTGCCAGGGTCAGCAGCACCGTCAGCAGCATGAACACGATCGACGCCACGAACACCCCGTTGGGCAGTTGCTGGTCGAGCATCCAGCCAAAGGCCACCGGCCCAAGTGCGCCGCCGATGCTGAAGCCGGTCGAGACCAGCCCGAAGGCTTTGCCCTCGGCCCCGCGTGGCGCCGCCGCCTTGACCAGCATGTCCCGCGACGGGGCGATGACCCCGGTCAGCAAGCCAATGGCGCCCAGCACCACTACCAACCCCCAGCCCCGCAGCAGCCCCAGGGCCACCAGCGCCGCCAACGCCGCGGCCAGGGCAAAGGCCAATGCCGCCACCAGGCCATGACGACGGGTCCGGTCAGCCAAGGCTCCACCGCATAGCACACCCACGGCACTGCTGAGCAGAAACGCCGTGAGCGCCGTGTTGGCCCAGGCCAGGTTCAGACCTTGGCCCTGGACGAGCGCGGCCACGGAGAACTTTTCGATGGCACTGGTGCTCAGGTTGAGCAACATGAACAGCACAGTCAGCACCCCGAGCATGGGCGTGAACAGTCGCACACGAGCTGCTGGGGGGCTAGCGCTACCTGTGATTCCAGGCCTGGCGACCTGATAGACGCCACTGCCTGGCACCGATATCAACAGCCAGGCGGCAAGCCCCGCTGCGGCGCCTGCCGCCAGGGCTGCCTGCGCGCCCGACACGGCAGCAATGCCAAGAAACATTGCTGGCGTTACCGCCGAGCCGAGGAAGCCGGCAAAGGTATGGATCGAGAACGACCGCCCCAGGCGGCCTTGTTCGATGCCGTTGGCCAGCAGCGCATAGTCGGCCGGGTGGTACACGCCATTGGCCAGACCGGCCATGGCCATCGCCACCAACAGCAGCGTATAGCCGGGGCTGACAGCAACCAGCAGGAAGCTGAGGCTGCCCAGCAGCAAGCCTGCCTTGAGCACCTTGCGCGCACCGTAATGGTCGACGGCATAGCCCAGCGGCGCCTGCACCAGGGCGGAGACGATGTTGAACACGGCCAGGGCCACGCCGAGTTCGACGAACCCTACCCCCAGCAAGCCGGGGAGCACGGGTAGCAGCGCCGGGATCAGCATGATGTGCACATGGCTGACGAAATGCACGGCAGCAATTTGGGTTAGAAGCTTGGGGCCAGCTTTGGGCATGTCGATACCTGTTGCAGGGCGTGCGCACCTGGCGCACGGCAGGGTGTTGGAAAGCCCGCTTACCGGGGAGAGTGGCTGAAACCGGGGAGTCGGCCGTTCAGTACGGCATAGGCCAGCAAGCCTATGACCAGCCCCCAGAACGCGCCGCCTATGCCAAACAGGCTGATGTTGGCCGCCGCCGCCAGGAAAGTGATCAGTGCCGCTTCGCGCGAACGGGCATCGACCATTGCGCTGGCCAGGCTGGTGCCGATGGTGCCCAGCAGGGCAAGGCCGGCCAAAGTGGTGATGAAGGTGGCCGGCAGGGCCATGAACACACTGGCCAGGGTGACGCCGAACACCCCCACGAGGATGTAGCAGACACCGGCAGCGATACCCGCGACCCAGCGTTTGTCCGGGTCTTCGTGGGCCTCCTTGCCAGTACAGATGGCGGCGGTGATGGCCGCGATGTTGAAAGCGTGCGACCCGAACGGTGCCATCAGCAACGAGCCCAGGCCAGTGACTGCCACGATCGGGTTGGCGCTGGTCTTGAAGCCATCGTTGCGCAGCACCAGCATGCCTGGCATGTACTGACCGGTAAGGGTGATCAGGAACAACGGCAGGGCCACGCTCAGGGCGGCGTTGAGGGAAAAGGTGGGCGCGGTGAACAACGGCGTGGCGAACTCCAGCCTGAGCGCTGTCAGGTCCACCTGGCCCTGGAGCAGCAGGTAGCCCAGGCCCAGCAGCAGAATGCCTACCACGGCATAGCGGGCGGTGAAGCGTTTGAATGTCACATAGGCCGCGATCAGTAGCCCGGCCAGCGCGGGGTCGACCGACAGGCCTCCGAATGCACCGATGCCGAACTGCAACAGGATACCCGCCAGCAGCCCGGCGGCAATCCCGCCGGGAATGACCCGCACCAGGCGTTCGAAGTAACCGGTCAGCCCCAGGATCACGAAGCCGGCGGCCGACAGCAGGTAGGCGCCGATGGCCTCGCTGTAGGGCACGCTGGCCAGCGCCGTGACCAGGAACGCAGCGGCCGGCGTGGACCAGGCGGTGATCACCGGCTCGCGGCTGTACCAGGACAGGGCCAGGCCACTGAAGCCAACGCCGATCGATACGGCCCAGACCCATGATGAAGTCAGCTCCGGGCTCAGCCCGGCCAGTTTGGCGGCCTGGAACACCAGGATGAAGGTGCCGCCGTAATTGACGATGACCGAAACGATCCCCGCCACCACGGGGTGAAGGATGTCTGTCAGCCGGAGCGGGGTTGGTGCGGTGTGTGCGGGCGTGTTCATCGGGGCCTCGGGCGTTCTGGCGCATAGGGGTTGGAAAGCCTGGTTTTTATAGCGTTAGAATGGCAGGTATAGCCCAGCCACTTTTCGATACATGGCCATACCAATGTTCAAGCATGCACAACTGGAGTCGGTGAAAGCCTGGATCGGCGACCCGGCGCGCGCGTCGCTGCCTTTGCACGTGCGGATCCAGCGGGCGATACGCCAGCTGATTCTCGAAGGGGCA
Organism: Pseudomonas sp. 43(2021); assembly: GCF_017490805.1. Taxonomy (NCBI): domain Bacteria; kingdom Pseudomonadati; phylum Pseudomonadota; class Gammaproteobacteria; order Pseudomonadales; family Pseudomonadaceae; genus Pseudomonas; species Pseudomonas sp. 43(2021). Next base: position 193,670 of record NZ_JAFGYJ010000008.1, on the reverse strand, counting down.
TTGCCCGTGGGTAAGGCCTTGCCCGCCTCGCGTGCACTGGCGACCTCGCTGGCTGTGTCGCGGGACACGGTCGAGGCCGCTTATGGCCAGTTGCACGCCGAAGGCTTCATCGAGCGCCGGGTGGGTAGTGGTAGCTTCGTCTCACCCCGTACGCAGCACCTGCCGGCGCGCGCCCGGGGCCGAAGGGTGAAAGCCCCGGTCGAGCCGCCAGCGCTCAGCCGCCGGGGCCAGGCGCTGTGCCAGGAGGGCGGGGTGCACAATTTCTTCGTCCCTCGGCCGTTTGCGCCGGGGGTGGCAGAAACGCGCAACTTCCCCTTGCAGACCTGGGAAAAGCTGCAGCGGCAGGTGTTCAGGGAACATGGCACCCAGGCGCTGCTGCACAGCGCCGCGCAAGGCACCGAGCCACTGCGGCGGGCGATTGCCGATTACGTCAATCTCGAGCGTGGCGCACAGGCCACGGCCGATCGCGTGCTGATCCTCACCAGTTCGCAGCAGGCGTTCAGCCTGTGTGCCCACGTACTGGCCGATGCGGGTGACCAGGTGGTTATCGAAGACCCGGCGTACCATGGCGCCAGGAAGGCGCTGGTTGCTGCTGGCCTGCATTGCATTGCCGTGGCCGTGGACCCCGACGGCATGCAGGTCGAGCAGATCCCACAGTTGGCCCCCCATGCCAGGGCTGTTTTCCTGACCCCGTCGCACCAGTTCCCTACTGGCGTGACCCTGTCCCTGGACCGGCGTCTGGCGGTGATCGAGTGGGCACGGCAACAACGCGCCTGGATCATCGAGGACGACTACGACAGCGAGTTTCACTATGCCGGCAAACCCACCGCGTGCGTGCAAGGCCTGGATGCCCACGACCGGACGGTTTATATCGGCACGTTCACCAAATCCCTGTTCGCCGGCTTGCGCATTGCCTACATGGTCTTGCCGCCGCAACTGGTCGGGCCGATGACCGCAGCGCGGACGTTGCAGGACGGGCATACGGCTTCGCTGGCACAACTGACCCTGGCCAGGTTCATCGAAGGTGGGCACTTCGGTGCCCATGTGCGCTTGATGCGGACAATCTATGCCGAGCGCCGCGATGCACTGGCGGCGCTGGTGCAGGCGCAGCTGTCCGATTTTCTTGTCGCGCGCGTGCCGGCGGGCGGCATGCAGATGCCCTGTGTTTTCACCAGGCCGATGCCTGAAGAACTCGTGGTCAAGGCGGCGCAGGCGGCAGGCATAGACCTGTTGGGGCTCAGTGCCCTGTATGCGTCGTCGAGGGGGGAGGCGGGAGTGTTGATGGGGTTTGCGGCGCATACCCCGGGCGAGCTGGCGATGGCCGTGGCGAAACTGGCGAAGGTATTGCGCCAGGTCGAGGCCAGCCAAGGGGGCGCAAAGCTGTTGCGGTGAGGCCCGGCAGCAGGACGCCGCCGGGGCCGTTGTCGCGGTCAGTTGGCCAGCTCTACCAGCAGGCTCTTCAGATAGTCGCAGCCTTGCGCATCCAGCGGCTGCAGGGGCAGGCGTGGCGCGCCGACATCCTGGCCGAGCATTTTCAAACCGGCCTTGATGGTGGTGGGCAGACCACGGCGGGTGATGTACTCCAGCAGTTCGTACTGGCGGTAGAACAGCGCGCGGGCTTCGGCCAGGTCGCCTTGCTGCACCGCGTCCCAAAGCGCCAGGTTCAGCGCCGGGATCAGGTTGGGTGCGGCGGTGCACCAGCCGGTGGCGCCGGCCACCAGGGCTTCCAGGGTGAGCGGGTTGCAACCGTTGTAGAAGGCCACCTGGCCATCGGTGGCCTTGAACAGGCGGTGCATGCGCTGGATGTCACCAGTGCTTTCCTTGACCATGGTCACATTCGGCACTTCGTTGAGGATGCGCAGGATCAGCTCCACCGACAGGTCGGTGCCGCTGGTGCCGGGGTTGTTGTAGAGCATGACCGGAATGTCGATGGCCGCACCCACCGCCTTGTAGTGGGCGACCACTTCGGCTTCGGTGAGCTTCCAGTAGGAGATGGGCAGCACCATCACCGCGGTGGCGCCGCATGCCTGTGCCAGGCGGGCGCGCTGCACGGTACGTGCGGTGGTCAGGTCGGAGACGCTGACCACGCTGGGCACGCGGCCGGCAATGCGCGCCTGGCTGAAGCGCACCACCGTTTCCCATTCACTGTCGGACAGGTAGGCGCCTTCGCCTGTGCTGCCCAGCGGTGCGATGGCGTGTACGCCGTCGGCGATCAGGCGGTCGATGGACGCGCCCAAGGCATCCAGGTCGAGCGTGCCGCCTGGCGTGAAGGGAGTGATGGTGTAGCCGATAACGCCGCGAATTACAGGTGTAGACATAACCAGGCACCTCTGCCGTTGTTAAGGAAAGGGTACAGCTTCGATCAGCCCAGGCAGTCGCCATGGGCACGCAAGGCACGGCGTGCGTAGTAGCTGAACGCGGCGCCATGACGTTTGGGGGTGGAGATCCAGTCGTGGGCTTCCTTGCCCAGGGCATCCGGGATGGGGCGGATGTCACCGGCGCCCATGGCCAGCAGCTGCATCTTCGCTGCGCGCTCGAACAGCAGGGCGAGCACGCAGGCTTCCTCGATCGAGCGGCCGGCGATCAGCAGGCCGTGGTGGGAAAGCAGGATCGCGCGCTTGTCGCCGATCGCCCTGGAAATGATTTCACCTTCTTCGTTGCCCACCGGAACGCCGGGCCATTCCTTGAGGAATGCGCAGTCGTCGAACAGCGGGCACAGGTCCATGTGCGAGATGGCCAGTGGCACTTCCAGCATCGACAGGGCGGCGCTGTGCAGCGGGTGGGTGTGGATGATGCAGTTGACGTCGGGGCGTGCGCGGTACAGCCAGCTGTGGAAGCGGTTGGCCGGGTTGGCCATGCCGCGGCCTTGCAACACGTTGAGGTCTTCGTCGACCACCAGCAGGTTGGAAGCGGCGATCTCGTCGAAGCCCAGACCGAGTTGTTGCGTGTAGTAGGTGCCAGGCTGCTCGGCGCGGGCGGTGATCTGCCCGGCCAGGCCGGAGTCGTGGCCACCGTCGAACAGGATGCGGCAGGTGAGGGCGAGTTTTTGTCGAGGGGTGTAGGTGTTGTCGGCCAGCGCCGTCAGCATCTGCTGCTGGGCGAGTTTGACCAGTTGGTCCTTGGGGGTCTGCATGGTGGTCGTCATGGGCGGTACCTGCATGGGGAGGGGCGATGGATTGCTGATCGGCGAGGAACGCCGTCAGGACACAAATGCGATATTAATGACACAAAGTGTCATATGCAAGCGATGTGTCATCATCAGCGCCAGTCATCTGAGACTGCGCGGGGGAAGGTATGGCGGGGTTGTCAGAGGTGGTGCAGGGCAACGATTGGCAGGCCAGCCCTGGTCAGAGGGCTGGCACGTGCCCTTCAAGGCGCGCCGAACAGCATCGTCCAGTAAACGCCGTTATCGCTACGCGAGTTCTCGGCAAAGGCCGCACCTACCTGGGTAAACACCGGGTTCATCAGGTTGGCGCAATGCCCGGGGCTGGCCAGCCAGCCTGCCATCGCCTTGCTCGGTGACCCCTGGCCTGCGGCAATGTTCTCGCCGATCTGTCGCCCACGGTAGCCGGCATCCCATGCCCGATCCGCGGGTAGATCACCGTCGAGGTCGCGGTGCGCGAAGAAATTGTCGTTGGCCATCGCCCGGCTGTGGCGCTGCGCCGCCGTTCCCAGGGCGGTGTTCCAGGTCAACGGGCGTGCAGCGGCAAAGCGCTTGCGACCACACAGGCGCGGCTTCGCCCGTGCAGCGTTCACCTGTGCCAGCAGCGCGTTGCTTGCCGATCGCCTATCGCCAAGCTGGGCATCGAGCAGGGGCCGAGCCAGCAGCACCCGCCATTCGTTGCGTGAGCGACTCACACCGATATCGGCATATTGGCTATCGAGCAGGGCTGCGCAGTAGTCGCTGCGGAGCATGTCAAAGGCCTCCTCGGCATCTTGCGCGCCGACCAGGCGGATGGCCCGCACCTTCACCGCCTGATAACCCGCAGCCTTCAATCCTTCTCGCAAACCCCCGTCGTAGCCGACCGGCAATGCCAGTTTCGGTTTCAGCACCAGCGGCGTCGAGCCCCGGACAATGCGCCGCTCGCAGCGTTGTGGCTGGGTGCGATAGTCGTTGATGGCTGCCACCAGTTGCCTTTCCCCGCTGGCATGGGCGGGGTTGGCGAACAGGTGGAAAAAAGGGATGAAGCAGAGCGAGACAAAGGGGGAGCGACGGACTGCTTGGCGCATGGGGTGAATGGCTCTGTTGGATAACGACGGCAAGGCCGATTTGAGGGCTCGGCTAAGACTGTGCGGCTCAATACAGGTTCACGTGTACGCGGTACAATTTTTCGCGGGTACTCAACTTGAATGCTGCAACAAGGTAAACCGCAATGACACAAGCTACCGATCAGGCTTTTTACGACCGCGCGGATGCGCATATCGAACTGGCGAACCAGCAGATCGAGAAAATGGAAGACCTGGGCAAGGTCAGTGCCTCACTGACCTTCGGCGCCTCGCGCTTCAATGCCTGGATGAGTGCCCGCAGTTTCAAGACCAGTGCCGAACTGGCTGCCGCGCGGGAGGAGCTGTTGAAGTATTTCTGCGAGCAATACCGGATGATGCTCGAGGACAACCTGGACGAGCACATCGAGCATTTTGACCGGTATGTGCTGGGCAAAAGCGACTGAACCATGGGGGCGCGATCTCATGGAACTGCACAAGGCTCATTGAATTAGCAGGGACCCTGTGGGAGCCGACCGCTTGCGAATTCAGTCTTCTACCCGCCAGCGCAGCCTTATCGGGCCTTCTTTTCCAGAATCCGCGCCCCGGTACCTTCCTTGCCCAGCACATCCTCGGGGTTGCGCAGCGGGCATTCTTCCAGCGACAGGCAGCCGCAACCAATGCAGTTGTCCAGGCTGTCGCGCAACGCTTCCAGGGTGCGAATGCGGGCGTTCAGGTCTTCGCGCCAGGCGGTCGACATCTCGCCCCATTGCGCTGCCGTGAGTTTGCTGTTGGGCGCGTAGCGGCTGAAGGCCTGCCTGATTTCCTCAAGCGGAATACCCGTGCGTTGCGCCACCTTGATGATGGCCAGCGTACGCAACACCAGCGAAGGATAACGGCGCTGGTTACCCGCCGTACGGATGCTGGCGATAAGCCCCTTGGTCTCGTAGAAGTGCAGTGCAGACACCGCCACGCCGCTGCGTTTGGCCACTTCACCTACCGTTAGCATCCGTGTGTTGTCCGCTGTCATGCCTGCTGACCTCAAGTTAAGTTGAGCTCTTATAGTCCCGCCCGATCTTCTTCGCAACCGCTTTCCCCCGGAGCACGCCCGGCGCTCCCACCGCGACCGCATTGACCTCAAACCATGCGCGAACGCTGCGGGAGCTGGCTTGCCGGCGATGGGCCGCATAGCGGCCCCGATTGCCCGATCAGGGCGGCGACCGATCGCGGCGTATCTGGGTAACCAGGGTAAAGCGGTCATCCGGGTGCACCGTCTCGGAAACCGCCATCAGGTCGCCGTTTTCCTCGCGGTAATGGCGAATGATCTTCAGCCCCGGTGAGCCTGCCTCGGCCTTCAGCACCCGGGCCATTTCCGCGGTCAGCAACACTGCCCGCACCTGCTGGTCGACCACTGCGATCGCCCGGCCATAGTGCTGCTCGATCAGCCCTGCAATCAGCTGGTCGGGGTGCTCGCGGGCCAAATCTATGACCGCGGCATAGTCGCGCTGCGCGTACACATCGGTCCAGCACAGCGGCGCCGCGTTGTGGACACGGTCGACGCGGACGCTCGACACGCAGAAGTAATGCTCGCCCGGTACCAGCCCCAGCCGCGCCGCCTCGCTCAGGTCGGCGACGAAGTGGCGCACGTCCTGGATTTCCCGTTGCTGGGTTTCCGCCAGGTGTGCCAGGTCCGCCACGCTGGCCAGTGACTGCGAGTAGCCACCGCGCGGGCTGCTGGCCTCCACCCGGGTGCCCACGCGCTTGCGCCGCGATACCAGCCCTTGGTTGAGCAACTGGTTGATCGCCGTGCGCACCGTGTGCCGGCTTACATCGTAAAGGTCGCACAGCTCGAACTCGGTCGGCAGCAGGCTGCCCACCGGGTAGCGGCCGCTGGCGATGCCCTCCATCAAGTCCTTTGCCACGGTGGTATAGCGCGTCGGGTTCATGCCGTTGGTCTGTCTCGCGAATTTGTAGCAGCGCCAGGGGCGCAAAGCGGCACCGGAAATCAGGCCTGGGCGGGCAGGCTCATATGCAACAACGGGAACGGCCGGCCTTCGCCGTCCAGCGCTGAGCGGCCGGTCTGGATGAAACCGTAGTGCCGATAGAACCCCACTGCCTGCGGGTTTTGCTCGTTGACATCGACGCTCATCGTGCTGCGCGACTGACGGCCGAAATCCAGCAGCGCGCGGCCTATGCCCTGGCCGTGGCGTTCGGGGTCGACGAAGAGCATCTCCACGTGGTTTTCATTGAAGCCGATGAACCCCAGCGGGCGGTCATCGGTGTCTACCGCAACCCAGAGTTCGACGGCCGGGAGGTAGACGTCGCGCAATTGCGGCAGCAGCGCCTCGATGTCGGACGCTTGCAGAAAGTGATGGGTGGCGCGCACGGCGCGCAGCCAGATGTCGAGCAGCTGCGGGTGGTCTGCAGCGATGCTTTGGCGAATGATCATGGAGTCATGCCTGGGCGGTGTATGGCCTGGGGAGTGCGGGATGAAGGAAAAGGGTACCCGGATTGTGTGGGGCGGGGCAATGGACGGTGGGGCAGGACATCAGTTGATGTGTCGGCCGGGCCGGCCCTTTCGCGGGTAAACCCGCTCCCACAAGCACGGCACTGCCCTCGAGCCCGGCGCCGTACCTGTGGGAGCGGGTTTACCCGCGATCTCAGAAGCCCGCCTCCAGACCCAGCAGGTCCTGCACCGTCTGCCTGCGGCGAATCATCCGCAGCGCCCCATCCTCGATCAGGAACTCCGGCAGCAAAGGCCGGCTGTTGTAGTTCGACGACATCGACGCGCCATAGGCCCCGGCGTCGTGGATCACCAGCAGGTCACCCACCTGCGCCAGGGGCAGGTCATGCGGGGTCAGTTCCTGGTCATCCTGGGTAAATACATCGCCCGACTCGCACAGCGGCCCGGCCACCACGGTCGGCTGCCGTGGGCGCTCCACCGGCTGGCCGTTGGCGTCGAGCAGGGTCATGCGGTGGTAGGCCCCGTACATCGCCGGGCGCATCAGGTCGTTGAAGCCGGCATCGATCATGACGAAGGTATTGCGGCCCACCTGCTTCACGGCGCGCACCTCGGCCACCAGGTAACCCGATTCCGCCACCAGGAAGCGCCCTGGCTCGATCTCCATGCGCACGGGGTGGCCCAGCATCGCTTCGATTTCCTTGCGTGCCACGGCCCAGGTCCGGGCGTAGCGTTGCAGGTCGACCGGCTTGTCGCTGCTGCGGTACGGGGTGGAAAGCCCGCCACCAATGGAGAACGCCTCGATGTCCACGCCCAGGCGGCCGATCAGCTCGATCATCGAGCGGGCCACTTGCTCCAGGTGCTGGTAATCCACCCCGGAGCCAATGTGCATGTGCACGCCCACCAGGTGCAGGCCATGGTTTTTAACGCAGGCCAGCGCTTCGCCCAGCTCTTCGTGCCAGATGCCGTGCTTGCTGTTCTCGCCGCCGGTGTTGGTCTTGCGGCTGTGGCCGTGGCCGAAGCCGGGGTTGATGCGGATCCACACGCGGTGGCCGGGAGAGCGTTCACCCAGTTGGCGCAGCATGTCGATGGAACCGGCGTTGACTTCGATCTTCGAGGCCACCACCCGCTCCAGGGTCGGCCGGTCGAGCGCATCGCAGGTCAGTACCACGCCGGCAGGGTCGCCATCCACGCTTGCACCCGCGGCAAAAGCCCGTTCCATTTCGCCCAGCGACACCGCATCCAGCACCAGACCGTGGGCGCGCATCAGGCGCAGCACATGCAGGTTGGGGTTGGCCTTCTGGGCGAAGCGCACGGTGTCGAACACCTTCAGCTGTTCGACCCGTTCGGCGATGGTGCCGGCGTCGTAGGCCCACAGCGGCGAGCCGTGCTGGCGAACTGCGTCGGCCAGAAGAGTGAAGGGTGCAGTCATGGTGGCGTTACTCATATAAGGAAGGCCACGAGGATGAGCCAAAGCAGGAATTCAGAAAAATAGCTATTTTTCTGTCGGTCATTCATATCTGATATGACCATTGCCGACTTACCGGGTTTTGCCATGAAACTGTCCGTCCGCCATATTGAAGTGTTCCGCGCCATCATGGCCGCTGGCAGTGTCACTGGTGCGGCGCGCCTGCTGTTCACCTCGCAGCCCACTGTCAGCCGCGAACTGGCGCGGCTGGAGCAGGTAACCGGGCTGAACCTGTTCGAGCGCGAGGGTGGGCGCCTGGTGGCGACCGCCCAGGCGTTGCTGCTGATCGAGGAGGTTGAGCGGGCCTACGTAGGGCTGGAGCGCATCGACCGCTTTGCCCAGGCCATCCGCAATTTCGAACAGGGTCGGCTGGCCATAACCTGCCTGCCGCTGTTTTCCCAGACCTTGCTACCCAAGGCTTGCCAGCGCTTTCACCAGCAGCACCGGGGCGTGAGCGTGAGTATCCTGGCGCAGGAGTCGCCTTTGCTGGAGGAATCACTGGTGGCCCAGCAGCATGACCTGGGCCTGACCGAGGTCGAGCAGATACCGCGTGGCGCCTACGGCGAATTGCTGTTCAGCGCCAACATGGTGTGCGTGCTGCCCGAGGGGCATCCGCTGCAGGCCCGGGCCGAGCTGGAGTTGAGCGATTTTCACGAGGTCGACTTCATCAACCTGGCCAGCCTCGACACCTACCGGCAGCGCCTGGACCAGCACTTCCGTGCGGCGGGGGTGAACCGCCGCACGGTCATCGAGACCACCAGTGCTGCCTCGGTGTGCGCCATGGTCCGGCAGGGCCTGGGGGTGGCGATCATCAACCCGCTGAGTGGGCTGGAGGCGGCGCAGGGCGGGTTGCCGATTCGGCGGTTGCGGGTGTCGGTGCCGTACCAGGTGATGCTGATAAGGCCGGACCATCGGCCGGCTTCGGCAGCGGTGGAGCCGTTTTGCCAGGCGTTGCGGGTGCAGGCCCGGGAGATGCAGCAAGCGCTGGCATGATCGTTGTGGGGGGGAACTGCCTTGCACAAAACCTGAAAGCTGGCGCGATCACTGTGGGAGCGGGCAGCGCCGGTATTCAGTTCGTTACAGCTCGCAGACGAAGGTACCAGTCCCGGCCAGGATGTTCTCCAGGGTTTCCTTCACTTCATCCATGTCACTCAACTCGCTGGTCAGGTTGATCTCCAGCACCTCATCGCCCTTCAGTGCATCGCGGTCGCCGGCCGCCACTTCGATCAGCAGGCGCTTGGCGCTCAGGGTCACTTTCAACCCGTCCAGTGTCGACGGCTCGTCATCCAGGGTCAGGTCGACGGTGTCTTCGTCCGGGTAGCGGGTCAGCAGGAACATCTGACCCTTGTCGCTGTGGCAGCACAGGGTCGCCATGTTGTCTTCCTCGTCATCGCAAGGGGTGGCGAACAGCAGGGCAGTATTGATTTGCATGGACAAGGCTCGGATCAACGGAAACGGAAGGGAATTCTGACAGTCTTGCCGGCAGGCATAAACGTAAAGTTACCGCCCCTTGACCGAAATTGTCGCAGCGCTGCAAGCCTTGTGACCGATCAGTCGTTAAGCTTCGGCGAGCCCTGGGCGTGCCTGCGCACGTTCAACGCCTGGTTTTACCGTCCGCCTTGCCACGGGTTGGCTATCGTTGATCCGTACACGGCGCACGCAGCGACGCTTCAACTATTACAAAGCCCAAGCGGAGTACCACAGATGGCGTTCTTCACCGCAGCCAGCAAAGCCGACTTCCAGCACCAACTGCAAGCGGCCCTGGCGCAGCACATCAGCGAACAGTCCCTGCCACAAGTCGCGCTGTTCGCCGAGCAGTTCTTCGGCATCATCTCTCTGGACGAACTCACCCAACGCAGGCTTTCCGACCTGGCCGGCTGCACCCTGTCAGCCTGGCGCATCATCGAGCGTTTCGACCCCGAATACCCGCAAGTGCGGGTGTACAACCCCGATTACGAACGCAATGGCTGGCAATCGACCCACACCGTGGTCGAAGTGCTGCACCACGACCTGCCGTTCCTGGTCGACTCGGTGCGTACCGAGCTCAACCGCCGCGGCTACAGCATCCACACCCTGCAGACCACCGTGCTCAGCGTACGCCGCGGCACCAAGGGCGAGCTGCTGGAACTGCTGCCCAAGGGCACCCAGGGCGAGGGCGTACGCCATGAGTCGCTGATGTACCTGGAGATCGATCGTTGCGCCAACGCCGCCGAGCTGACGGTACTGGCCCGCGAGATCGAGCAGGTGCTGGCCGAGGTGCGGGTGGTGGTTGCCGACTTCGAACCGATGAAGGCCAAGCTGCGTGAAGTGGTGGCGGAGGTGGAGCAGACCGCCTTTGGCCCGGCGCAACACGAAAAGGGCGAGGTCAAGGCGTTTCTCGAGTGGCTGCTGGACAACCACTTCACCTTCCTGGGCTATGAAGAATTCACCGTCAAGGGCGACGCCGACGGCGGCCAGATGGTCTACGACGAGCAGTCGTTCCTCGGCCTGCCGCGCCGCCTGCGCGTGGGCCTGACCAGCGACGAGCTGCGCATCGAAGACTACGCCGTGGCCTACCTCAACGAGCCGCTGCTGCTGTCGTTCGCCAAGGCCGCGCTGCCCAGCCGCGTACACCGCCCGGCGTACCCGGACTACGTGTCGATCCGCCAGCTGGATGCCGACGGCAAGGTGATCAAGGAGCATCGCTTCATGGGCCTGTACACCTCGTCGGTGTACGGCGAAAGCGTGCATGCCATCCCTTATATCCGTGAGAAGGTCACCGAAGTCGAGCGCCGCTCAGGCTTCGATCCCAAGGCCCACCTGGGCAAGGAACTGGCCCAGGTGCTGGAAGTGCTGCCGCGCGACGACCTGTTCCAGACCCCGGTCGACGAGCTGTTCAGCACGGTCATGTCGATCGTGCAGATCCAGGAGCGCAACAAGATCCGCGTGTTCCTGCGCAAGGACCCGTACGGCCGCTTCTGCTACTGCCTGGCCTATGTACCGCGGGAAATCTACTCCACCGAAGTGCGGCAGAAGATCCAGCAGGTGCTGATGGAGCGCCTGAAGGCCAGCGACTGCGAGTTCTGGACCTTCTTCTCCGAATCGGTGCTGGCCCGTGTGCAGCTGATTCTGCGGGTAGACCCGAAAAACCGCATCGACATCGACCCGCAGCAACTGGAACGCGAAGTGATCCAGGCCTGCCGCTCGTGGAATGACGACTACTCGGCGCTGGTGATCGAGAACTTCGGCGAAGCCCAGGGCACCAACATCCTCGCCGACTTCCCCAAAGGTTTCCCGGCCGGTTACCGCGAGCGCTTCGCCGCGCACTCGGCGGTGGTCGACCTGCAGCACGTGCTGAACCTGTCGGAAAGCAAGCCGCTGGCGATGAGCTTCTACCAGCCGCTGACCCAGGCCGGCGAGCGCATCCTGCACTGCAAGCTGTACCACGCCGACACTCCGCTGGCGCTGTCCGACGTGCTGCCGATCCTGGAAAACCTTGGCCTGCGCGTGCTCGGCGAGTTCCCGTACCGCCTGCGTCATGCCAGTGGCCGCGGCTACTGGATCCACGACTTCGCCTTCACCTACAGCGAAGGCCTGAGCCTGGACATCCAGCAGCTCAATGACATCCTGCAGGACGCCTTCATCCACATCGTCCGTGGCGATGCCGAGAACGACGCCTTCAACCGCCTGGTGCTGACCGCCGGCCTGCCATGGCGCGACGTGGCACTGCTGCGTGCCTACGCCCGGTACCTGAAGCAGATCCGCCTGGGCTTCGACCTGGGCTACATCGCCAGCACCCTGAACAACCACACCGACATCGCCCGCGAGCTGACCCGGTTGTTCAAGACCCGCTTCTACCTGGCGCGCAAGCTCACCCAGGACGACCTGGATGACAAGCAACTGCGTCTGGAGCAAGCCATCCTGACCGCGCTGGATGACGTGCAGGTGCTGAACGAAGACCGCATCCTGCGCCGCTACCTGGACCTGATCAAGGCCACCCTGCGCACCAACTTCTACCAGCCGGACGCCAACGGCCACAACAAGTCGTACTTCAGCTTCAAGTTCAACCCCAAGCTGATCCCCGAACTGCCTAAACCAGTGCCCAAGTTCGAGATATTCGTCTACTCGCCACGGGTCGAGGGCGTGCACCTGCGCTTTGGCAACGTCGCCCGTGGTGGCCTGCGCTGGTCCGACCGTGAGGAAGACTTCCGCACCGAGGTGCTGGGCCTGGTAAAAGCCCAGCAGGTGAAGAACTCGGTAATCGTGCCGGTCGGCGCCAAGGGCGGCTTCCTGCCGCGCCGCCTGCCGCTGGGCGGCAGCCGTGACGAGATCGCCGCCGAAGGCGTGGCGTGCTACCGCATCTTCATTTCCGGCCTGCTGGACATCACCGACAACCTCAAGGACGGTGGCGTGGTGCCGCCGGCCAACGTGGTGCGGCATGACGATGACGACCCGTACCTGGTGGTGGCGGCCGACAAAGGCACCGCGACGTTCTCCGACATCGCCAACGGCATCGCCATCGACTACGGCTTCTGGCTGGGCGACGCCTTCGCCTCGGGTGGCTCGGCCGGTTACGACCACAAGAAGATGGGCATTACCGCACGCGGCGCCTGGGTGGGCGTGCAGCGCCACTTCCGCGAGCGCGGCATCAACGTGCAGGAAGACCCGATCACCGTCATTGGCGTCGGCGACATGGCCGGCGACGTGTTCGGCAACGGCCTGCTGATGTCCGACAAGCTGCAACTGGTGGCCGCGTTCAACCACCTGCACATCTTCATCGACCCGAACCCGGAGCCTGCCTCCAGCTTTGCCGAGCGCAAGCGCCTGTTCGACCTGCCGCGTTCGGCCTGGAGCGACTACGACACCAGCATCATGTCCGAAGGCGGCGGTATCTTCCCGCGCAGTGCCAAGAGCATCGCCATCAGCCCGCAGATGAAAGAGCGCTTCGCCATTGATGCCGATCGCCTGACCCCGACCGAGCTGCTCAACGCGCTGCTCAAGGCACCGGTAGACCTGCTGTGGAACGGTGGCATCGGTACCTACGTCAAGGCCAGCACCGAGAGCCACGCCGATGTTGGCGACAAGGCCAACGACGCGCTGCGTGTCAATGGCAACGAACTGCGCTGCAAGGTGGTGGGCGAGGGCGGCAACCTGGGCATGACCCAGCTCGGCCGGGTCGAGTTCGGCCTGCACGGCGGCGCCACCAACACCGACTTCATCGACAACGCCGGCGGCGTGGACTGCTCCGACCACGAGGTCAACATCAAGATCCTGCTCAACGAAGTGGTGCAGGGTGGCGACATGACCGAGAAGCAGCGCAACCAGCTGCTGGGCAGCATGACCGACGAAGTGGCCGGCCTGGTGCTGGGCAACAACTACAAGCAGACCCAGGCGCTGTCGCTGGCTGCCCGCCGCGCCCGCGAGCGGATTGCCGAGTACAAGCGCCTGATGGCCGACCTGGAAGCCCGTGGCAAGCTGGACCGCGCCATCGAGTTCCTGCCATCCGAAGAGCAGCTGGCCGAACGCCTGGCCGCCGGCCAGGGCCTGACCCGCGCCGAGCTGTCGGTGCTGATCTCGTACAGCAAGATCGACCTCAAGGAACAGCTGCTCAAGTCGCTGGTGCCGGACGACGACTACCTGACCCGCGACATGGAAACCGCCTTCCCGCCGTCGCTGGTCAGCAAGTTCGCCGAGTCCATGCGCCGCCACCGCCTGAAACGCGAAATCGTCAGCACCCAGATCGCCAACGACCTGGTCAACAACATGGGCATCACCTTCGTCCAGCGCCTGAAAGAGTCGACCGGCATGAGCCCGGCCAACGTGGCCGGGGCCTATGTGATCGTGCGCGACATCTTCCACCTGCCGCACTGGTTCCGCCAGATCGAGGCACTGGACTACCAGGTACCGGCGGAGATCCAGCTGACCCTGATGGACGAGCTGATGCGCCTGGGCCGCCGTGCCACCCGCTGGTTCCTGCGCAGCCGCCGCAACGAGCAGGACGCCGGGCGTGACACCGCGCACTTCGGGCCGAAGATCGCGCAACTGGGGCTCAAGCTCGACGAGTTGCTCGAAGGCCCGACCCGCGAGCGCTGGATGGTGCGCTACCAGGGCTTCGTCGAGGCTGGTGTACCGGAGTTGCTGGCGCGCATGGTGGCCGGCACTACCCACCTGTACACCCTGTTGCCGATCATCGAGGCTTCGGACGTTACCGGCCATGACCCGGCACAGGTGGCCAAGGCGTTCTTCGCCGTGGGCAGCGCGCTGGACCTGACCTGGTACCTGCAGGAAATCAGCAACCTGCCGGTGGAAAACAACTGGCAGGCACTGGCCCGCGAGGCGTTCCGCGACGACATCGACCTGCAGCAGCGGGCGATCACCATCTCGGTACTGCAGATGGCCGATGCACCGGAAGACATGGACGCCCGTGTGGCGCTGTGGGCCGAGCAGCACCGGGTGATGGTGGAGCGCTGGCGCGCCATGCTGGACGACCTGCGCAATGCCACCGGCACCGACTATGCGATGTACGCGGTGGCCAACCGCGAGCTGGTCGACCTGGCCATGAGCGGGCAGGCAACGGTGGTGCCGTCCTGAGCCCAAGGTGAGTAAAACAAAGCCCCGGCAGCGATGCCGGGGCTTTTTTTGTATTCCTGTGCTGGCCCTTTCGCGGGTAAACCCGCTCCCACAGGGGTATCACAAGGCTTGAGTGTAGTGAGGTCCCTGTGGGAGCGGGCGTGCCCGCGAAGAGGCCGGTACAGGCTTACTTGAACCTGCGCTCCACCCCTTTCTCCACCAGGATCTTCGCCGAAATCTCTTCCACCGAAAAATGCGTGGAATTGATGTTGGGAATGTTCTCCCGGCGGAACAGGCTTTCCACCTCGCGCACTTCGAACTCGCACTGGGCAAAGCTGGAATAGCGGCTGTTGGGCTTGCGTTCGTGGCGGATGGCGGTGAGGCGGTCAGGGTCGATGGTCAGGCCGAACAGCTTGTTGTGGTGCTTTTTCAGCACCGCCGGCAGCTGCAGGCGCTCCATGTCGTCTTCGGTCAGCGGGTAGTTGGCGGCGCGGATGCCGAATTGCATGGCCATGTACAGGCAGGTGGGGGTCTTGCCGCAGCGCGATACACCGACCAGGATCAGGTCGGCCTTGTCGTAATAGTGGGTGCGCGCGCCATCGTCGTTGTCGAGGGCGAAATTCACCGCCTCGATGCGTTCCATGTAGTTGGAATTGCCGCCAATGGAGTGCGACTTGCCGACCGAATACGACGAATGGGCGGTCAATTCCTGTTCCAGCGGGGACAAAAACGAAGAAAAGATGTCGATCATGAAGCCATTCGAAGTAGCCAGGATCTCACGGATGTCCTGATTGACGATGGTGTCGAAGATGATCGGGCGTACACCATCACGCTCGGCCGCAGCGTTGATTTGCTGGACCATGGTCCGCGCCTTTTCCGGCGAATCGATGTAGGGACGGGTGAATTTACTGAATGGAATGCTCTCGAATTGAGCGAGCAGACTCTGGCCCAGGGTTTCGGCGGTGATGCCGGTGCCGTCGGAGATGAAGAACGCGGTTCGTTTCATTTGCGATCTGGGCCTTAAGCTGATGACGTTTCTTGGATATGATAAGTTCGGTTTGCCGAATGCGGCTGTCGGCATTCTCACTTATTTTCCAGGTACAGGCCACAAGCGTCCGGCCAAGTCAACGAAGGCAGGCGGGCGCCCTTGAGCTTTTCCAATACAGTCAGTGGAGAGATCACCTTGGTAGAGTACGTAGTTTCCCTCGAAAAGCTCGGCGTCCATGATGTGGAGCATGTGGGGGGCAAGAACGCATCCCTGGGCGAGATGATCAGCAACCTCGCAGGTGCTGGTGTATCGGTGCCGGGCGGCTTTGCCACTACGGCGCAGGCGTACCGCGATTTTCTCGAACAGAGTGGTCTCAACGACCGTATCCATGCCGCACTCGACGCACTCGACGTGGATGATATCAACGCCCTGACCAAGACCGGCGCGCAGATTCGCCAGTGGGTCATGGAAGCCGACTTCCCGGCACGTCTGGATTCGGAAATCCGTACGGCCTTCGCCGAAATGGCTGCCGGCAACGACAACATGGCGGTTGCCGTGCGTTCCTCGGCCACCGCCGAAGACCTGCCGGACGCCTCGTTCGCCGGCCAGCAGGAAACCTTCCTCAACATCCGTGGCGTCGACAACGTGATCCGCGCGGCCAAGGAAGTGTTTGCCTCGCTGTTCAACGACCGTGCCATCGCCTACCGCGTGCACCAGGGCTTCGACCACAAGCTGGTGGCCCTGTCCGCCGGCGTGCAGCGCATGGTCCGTTCCGAAACCGGCACTGCCGGTGTCATGTTCACCCTCGACACCGAGTCGGGCTTCCGCGACGTGGTGTTCATCACCGGCGCCTACGGCCTGGGCGAAACCGTGGTGCAGGGTGCGGTCAACCCTGACGAATTCTACGTGCACAAGAACACCCTGCAGGCCGGCCGCCCGGCCATCCTGCGCCGCAACCTGGGCAGCAAGGCGATCAAGATGGTCTACGGCGAAGAAGCCAAGGCCGGCCGTTCGGTCAAGACCGTCGAAGTGGACCGCGCCGAGCGCGCGCGCTTCTGCCTGACCGATGCCGAGGTCAGCGAGCTGGCCAAGCAGGCCATGATCATCGAGCAGCACTACCAACGCCCGATGGACATCGAATGGGCCAAGGACGGTGATGACGGCAAGCTGTACATCGTCCAGGCGCGCCCTGAGACGGTGAAGAGCCGCTCCAGCGCCAACGTCATGGAACGCTATCTGCTGAAAGAGAAGGGCACCGTACTGGTCGAAGGCCGTGCCATTGGCCAGCGCATCGGTGCCGGCAAGGTCCGCGTGATCAACGACGTATCGGAAATGGACAAGGTCCAGCCTGGCGACGTGCTGGTCTCCGACATGACCGACCCGGACTGGGAACCGGTGATGAAGCGCGCCAGCGCCATCGTCACCAACCGTGGCGGGCGTACCTGCCACGCGGCGATCATCGCCCGTGAGCTGGGTATTCCGGCCGTGGTCGGCTGCGGCAACGCCACCCAGGTGCTGAAAGATGGCCAGGGTGTGACCGTGTCCTGTGCCGAAGGCGACACCGGCTTCATCTTCGAGGGCGAGCTGGGCTTCGACGTCAAGCAGAACTCGGTCGATGCCATGCCCGACCTGCCGTTCAAGATCATGATGAACGTCGGCAACCCGGACCGCGCCTTCGATTTCGCCCAGCTGCCCAACGCCGGTGTCGGCCTGGCGCGCCTGGAGTTCATCATCAACCGCATGATCGGCGTGCACCCCAAGGCACTGTTGAACTACGCCGGCCTGCCAGCCGACCTGAAAGACAGCGTCGACAAGCGTATTGCCGGCTACAACGACCCGGTCGGCTTCTATGTCGAGAAGCTGGTCGAGGGCATCAGCACCCTGGCAGCGGCCTTCTACCCGAAAAAGGTCATCGTGCGCCTGTCGGACTTCAAGTCCAACGAGTACGCCAACCTGATCGGCGGCAAGCTGTACGAGCCGGAAGAAGAAAACCCGATGCTGGGCTTCCGTGGCGCTTCGCGTTACATCAGCGAATCGTTCCGTGACTGCTTCGAGCTCGAGTGCCGTGCCCTGAAGCGCGTGCGCAACGAGATGGGCCTGACCAACGTCGAGATCATGGTGCCGTTCGTGCGTACCCTGGGCGAAGCCAGCCAGGTCGTAGACCTGCTCGCCGAAAACGGCCTGGCTCGTGGCGACAACGGCCTGCGCGTGATCATGATGTGCGAGCTGCCGTCCAACGCCATCCTCGCCGAAGAGTTCCTGGAATACTTCGACGGCTTCTCGATCGGCTCCAACGACCTGACCCAGCTGACCCTGGGCCTGGACCGTGACTCGGGCATCATCGCCCACCTGTTCGACGAGCGTAACCCGGCGGTGAAGAAGCTGCTGGCCAACGCCATTGCCGCGTGCAACAAGGCTGGCAAGTACATCGGTATCTGCGGCCAGGGCCCGTCGGACCACCCGGACCTGGCCAAGTGGCTGATGGAGCAGGGCATCGACAGCGTGTCGCTGAACCCGGACTCGGTACTTGAAACCTGGTTCTACCTGGCTGAAGGCCAAGGCGCGGTCTGATGCAGTAAAACGCGGGGGTGCGTCTGGCGCACCCCCGCCTGGTTTTTTCCAGGGCGAGCTCCAGCAATGGATCCCGCCCTTTTTTGTGCACCAAGCAACCTTATGCAAAGCAGCAGCACTCTATTCCCCGTGGCCCTGCTCAGTGCCGAACGCCGCGGCGACCTCAGCGAAGACGTGTACCGGATCAAGGCCGGCAACAGCCCTGACCCCAGCGTCGAGCTGGCTGTCACCCGTCTGGGGCTGGCCGATCAGGACCAGGTCCAGGGCGTGCCGGTCGTTCTCCTGCACGGCAGCTTCTCCAACCGCCGCTTCTGGTATTCGCCCAAAGGGGTTGGCCTGGGGGCCTATCTCGCCCGCGCCGGCTTCGATGTGTGGATCCCGGAAATGCGCGGCCATGGCCTGTCGCCGCGCAACCATGACTGGAAGCACAACAGCGTTGCTGCCTATGCCCGTGATGACCTGCCGCTGATTGCGGCTTTCGTGCGCGAGCAGTCGGGGCAGGCGCCGCACTGGGTCGGCCACTCCTTGGGGGGTACGACCTTGGTGGCAGCGCTGGGCGGTGGCTTTCTGGCTGCCGAGCAGGTGGCCAGCGTGGCGCTGTTCGGTACCCAGATCAGCCGCGTGTACTGGCCGTTGAAGGTACCGCCACTGACGTGGGGGGCGAAGCTGCTGCTCAAGCGCTGGGGGCAGATTTCCGGGCCGCGCTTCAAGCGTGGGCCGGAGGACGAGCCGATTGGCCTGGCGCTGGAGAGCATGCGCTGGCATGGCCTGTTCGGACGTTTTGGCGACAAGCAGAGCGACTGGTGGGCGGGGCTGGCCGAGGTGGATGTGCCGCTGCTGGCCGTGGCTGGCGCGGGGGATTTCCAGGACCCGGTGTGGGCCTGCCGCAAGCTGTTCGAGCAGTTGGGCGGCGAGCGCAAGCAATTTCTGCGGCTGGGGCGCGAGGAAGGGTTCGAGGCTTTCGGGCATGTCGACATGCTGGTGAGCAAGGCCGCGCAGGTGCAGGTGTGGCCGTTGGTGGAGCGTTGGCTGCGGGATCCGCTGGTGCCGGTGCATGCGTCCACGGTGATGGTGGAGCCTGTGCCCGC